>DATDFI010000050.1:0-6249 GCA_036522695.1 Bacteroidia bacterium
GCAAGCACGCTAAATATTTTATCGGGTTGAGCTATGGCTGGGGGCAGGCCTGGTGGAATTCACATTTAGGACAGGCCGAGATCTACGATGCGTTCGGATCGGTGATCAAATCGGGCACTATAGATTTTAAGGCGAAGAACAGTACTAACTCCGTGTGCCTGGACGGCTCGGTGCCGGTGGGCCGGGTGCGCGTAGGGCTTGGCATCAACTTCGATTATTATTTTTTAGATAAGCTGGAGCTGGTGGAAGCCGGCAAAAGCCCGCAGTATGTTTTGTATCCCGAGAGTTTCCGCTTCGATAAATTTTTTGCGATGGTGGAGGTGCCATTCAATTTCGATACCGATAAATTCTGGACCCTGAATTTGCGGGCGCACATCGGCTATTTCAATTTTTCATACGTTGATCATTTTTCATTGTTCGGGGACGATGCGCTGGCAAAGACATTCTACAGTTCGATCGGCCTCGTGAGTGATTTCAAATTATACCCGCACACTTATCTCTTTGTCCACCCCAATTTTGAATTCAAGTATTACGATAATAATAATTCGGAAAATCCCGTTGAGATCCGCCACAAGATCACCGCCTGGAACCTGATGCTGGGGATACGGATCGATTGCTCGAAAGAGAAATAAGGTATACAGGCATAGAGGTAGTAGGTAAATTTATGAGAAGTGGCAGAGACGCGATCCATCGCGTCTTTTATTTTTTATGAACCTGCCATATGGAAAGTGCCATAAAAGATCATCATCTTTACGTTATCTCATTCCCATGACCTTTTTATTCGCGGTAGTTTACGTGTGCCTGGTCTTCGTTTTTTTTCGGGGCGACATGCATTACCGTTTTACAAAATGGCTGTTCTTCCTGCTGGCCGTTCCCTGTTTTTTGATCGTGAGTTATTTACTGGCGAAGGTCGTTTTCTTTGATCCGCTGCCCGCATCACAGGTACAGAACAAGAATACTTTTTACCACGATGCTCCTTTTGCAGCCAACGACAGCGAGATCTTTTGCCGGACCCGCGACTATAAGAAGGATCGGCAGGGGCTGGCGGTTTTTAGCCTGAACACGTTTAAGCCAAAAGCTTTTTACCCGTTCGGGTCCGAAAAGGACTATTGCGACATACAGCATATTGCCACCGATGGTCATTCCCTGGCCTTTATTCTCGAATACAAAAACCCTTTACCCGGACATTATCACAGCCGCGATATTTGTTTCCTTGACCGTGGGAAGCTGAGGCGTTTCCCTCACCATGGAACCGATGAGGAATTGGCAGCCTGCGTTTACTGGGACCCTGCGCAAAAGCTATTTGCCGACTGTTCCTTTAACGATAAATTCGATTCCATTCCCTGTACGGTAAAACGCACCTTTTATGAACCCGTGAATTTCTCGATAGTAAAAACCGACTCCTTCAATTATTTCCCAGGTATACATCGCAACATAATGGTGAGTCTTTTTCAAAATAGCGATCACCTGTTCGGGACATTCCTGGGCGATTCCGTTGGCGATCGCATGACCAAAGAAATACTTTTTACGGACGGTAAGATGCGGTTCAATGATTCGGCAGCAGGTCACTTGATCCCACCCATGTCCGACCAGGGTTTTTTCGTGGAATTGGATGTCCATCATAAAACGGAAAAGGGATTCTTTTCAGCGTCCGGGATCCAGCCTGCCGCCATGCCACCCGATTTCGGCAGCGATTCGCTCAGCGGATCTTCGGAAGGATATGATTTTCTCGATCCGGCCGGTTACCTGCGGCCCTGCGTGCTTTACGGATCGAAGAACGCGGAAAGAAAAAGAATAAGACTTCATGCCATTACCGTTGACCTCACCGACAGCATTGCGCATTTTAGCAATTCAGCATTGTCCACGAGCGGAACAGCGGTACTGTCTCCTTATTTTATGATCGGGAACGTATTTGAGACCCGGGGCAGCATCGTTTTTCTCGATTGGGATTTCAGGGAGTACATGATGTTTGACCGCAGCACATTTGAGCGCATGGATAAGATTTCGTACCCGGATAGGATCAGGAGGCGCATTTTCAACGGTCGCGAACATCCTTATGGCTTCAAATTTTCGCTCGCGCTCACACTTTTATTTTTCCCCCTTGGGATCTTGTGGTGGGTGCTGTTCCGGAAAAAGGAAGATGAGGATACACGCCTCACGGTACAGCGCTATTGGCTGCTTTACCTCGCTCCCGGTTTATTTGCAGCTACGGAGTTATTCCTGTTCTTTCATCCTTTGAAATGATGCGAAGTGTCATCATGATCATTTTATCCCCGCTTGTTCTATCATCCTGCGGCAGCAAAGGGGAAAGAAGTTTTGAAGGTAAACGGCTGGGCAGGCAGGAGATCGTAGGAATGTCGTGCTGGCGCTCGAAGCATGTGAAAGGAACTTCAAATGGAACAGGATTAAAAATGGAGGTTAGCATCGAACATGATACCATCAGGTTCAACTACGCGAACATCAGCGACACTTCCATTTGTTTGTGGACGAAAACAGAGGGTTACGGCCTAACCTGGAACAAAGTAGTATTGACCAACCATTATGGTAAAAAAGTGAAGATAGCTTTCGATCCCGGTTTTCGCGCTCACCCGGGTCATGCCGTATTAAAATGCCTGAGCCCCGGTGGATCCTGTTCGGAAAAAGAGGATTTAGCTGCATTGATCAAATTCAGGATGGAAGAAAAAGTATTACCCCTTATTCCAAAGGGGTCTTATCGTCTTGATGCTTTTTATCTTGTCCGCAAGCCAATGGAACTCGAAGTTTTCCCTGAAGACCAGGGGCATCCGTACTGGCAAGAGGAATTGGCGGTTCACGACCTTTATTTTGTAATGGAATAGCTGGGGATAAAGCCTAATTTTGATCCATGAGCGAGAATATTTTGCAAAAAGCCCTCGAAAAACGCGCTTCCGAAAACTCCCTGCGCACACTACCTGCTTCCAACGCGCTCGTTGATTTTTGTTCGAACGATTACCTGGGATTTGCGCGCTCGGAGGAACTGGCCGATCTCACCAAAAAGGAATTTGAAGGTCAGCCGCTATCGAATGGCTCAACAGGCTCACGCCTGCTCACGGGCAATAGCGCATACGCGGAACAACTGGAAGGGGAGATCGCTGCATTTCACCACGCAGAGGCTGGTTTGATCTTTAACTCCGGTTATGATGCCAATACGGGTTTGTTTTCTTCCATTGCAAAAAGAGGCGACACCATTATTGCTGACGAATACGTGCATGCCTCTATCATTGACGGAATACGATTGAGTCGTGCGGATCATTACCGCTTTAGGCACGATGATATGAACAGCCTGGAGCAAAAATTGAAATTGGCGAAAGGAAATGTTTTTGTCGCCATTGAAAGCGTTTATTCCATGGATGGCGACTATGCCGAGCTGGAAGGAACGAGCGAGCTCTGCAAAAAATACAATGCTAAACTTATCGTGGACGAAGCGCATGCTACCGGTGTGCTGGGAGAAGGCCGGGGCTTTGTTTGTCATAATAAGATGGAGAGAGAGGTTTTTGCGCGCGTACACACATTCGGGAAGGCGTTGGGCTGCCACGGTGCCATTGTGCTCGGTTCAAATGAGCTTCGCAGCTTTCTTATTAATTTTTCAAGACCATTCATTTATTCCACCGCATTGCCTTTACACAGTTTGTGTGCGATACGTTCGGCTTATAAGCTGCTTGATCAGCGCGCGGTCCTTGTAGAGCAAATAGATCATTGGGGTGAATTATTTTCCGATCTCACGCAAGACCTGCCCGGGAAGATACAAAGCGAGAGTCCCATTCATTGTTTTGTAGTGCCCGGCAACGAAAAGGTGAAAGCGCTTGCGCGGAAGATCCGTGAAGCAGGTTATGATGTGCGGGCCATTTTATCGCCCACCGTTCCGCGCGGGAAAGAAAGGATAAGGATATGCCTGCACGCTTTTAACACGGAAGCGGAGCTGCGCGCGTTGGCCTTGCTCCTTCAAAAGGTGTTGAATTCTTAACAATCAGGTTTTCGTAACATTCTTCCCTTTCAACTTTCATAACACGGAAAAAGCGTTAAATTTGATACTCATACACTCTCTATGCGAAAGATATTCGTAACCGGTATTGGAACTGACGTAGGAAAAACGGTTGTCTCTGCCATCCTGGTGGAAGCCCTGCAGGCCGATTACTGGAAACCCGTGCAAACCGGCACTTATTACGGAACGGATTCCGACAAGATCAAAAAATACATCACTAATACCGCTTCAAAGATCCACCCCGAAGTTTATTGCTTGAAACATTACATGTCGCCACACGCAGCGGCCGAAATGGAAGGGGTGAGCATTGAACTGGACAAGATCGTTCCGCCCCAAACAAACAATACACTTATTATTGAAGGTGCAGGCGGATTAATGGTGCCGCTCAATCATAAAAAGGAACTCATCATCGACCTGATCCAGCGGCTGGATGCGGAAACCGTGGTGGTGATCCAGAATTATATGGGAAGCATCAACCATTCCCTTCTTACACTCGAAGTGCTCAAGCAGCGCAATATGAAAATAGGAGGCGTGATCTTCAATGGCCCGCCCCACCAGCTCTCCCACGATATCATCATGGAATACTGCGGGCAAAAATTACTTGGGAAAGTGGGAAAGGAAAATGTGATGGATAAGAGCGTGATCACCAAATACGCAGCGGATTTCAGGAATATCTGAAAAGGGTTAAAGGTTAAAAGTTATTTGTTATTCGGGCCCGGATAACCTTAGCGATTAACCTTTAACTTTACTCCCATGTCCATTTCCCAAAAAGACGCAGAAAACATCTGGCACCCGTACACGCAAATGCAGTTGTACGGTAAAGCTGTTGCGATCGTGAAGGGAGAAGGCGCCTGTTTATTTGACGAGGACGGAAAAAAATATATCGATGCCGGGGCATCCTGGTGGACGAACATCCATGGACATGCGCACCCGCACATCGCCCAAAAGATATTCGAACAGGCGAATAAACTGGAACACGTGATCTTTGCCGGGTTTACCCATGAGCCTGCCGTGCAGCTTGCTGAAAGATTGTTGCGCATACTCCCTCCAAGCCAAAAAAGAATATTTTATTCGGATAATGGCAGCACCGCGGTGGAAGTGGCGCTGAAAATGGCTTTCCAGTATTGGCACAATAAAGGGGAGCTGCGCACCCAAGTTATCGCGTTCAAAAATGCGTACCATGGCGATACGTTCGGGGCGATGAGTGTGAGCGGGCGTAGCGCATTTACTGCCGCATTCGATAAATTATTGTTCGATGTAATTTATATTGACGCACCCGTACCCGGAATGGAGGATGAAGCTTTTGCACAGCTGAAGAACCATATTTCGCGTCACATTACGGATATTTCTTCTTTTATTTTTGAGCCCCTGGTGCAGGGAACAGCGGGGATGATCACGCACGATGCAGGTGCGCTGGAAAAAATGATAAAGTTGTGTAAGGAACATGGCATCATTACTATTGCCGATGAAGTGATGACGGGTTTCGGGCGCACGGGAAAGATGTTCGCCTGCGATCAGCTGGAAGTAAGCCCGGATGTTTTTTGCCTCTCGAAAGGAATAACGGGTGGCGCGATGGCTTTTGGTGTGACAAGCTGCACACAAAAGATTTACGAGGCATTTTTGTCGGACGACCGCATGAAAACTTTTTTTCACGGGCATTCGTACACCGCTAACCCCATAGCCTGCGCTGCGGCCAACGCCTCGCTGGATATTTTTGAAAGCGAAAACACCTTTAAAAAGATCGGGCGCATTGCGGGACAGCACGAAGCATTCGTGCAGCAACCGGCAATTAAAGTAAATGATAATTTGACCGTTCGCCACCTCGGAACCATTCTCGCGATAGAGATCGATGCAGGCGAAACATCATATTTTAACAACATACGCGATAAGGCGTATCATTTTTTCCTGGAGCGCGGGATCATTATGCGTCCTTTGGGGAATGTGATCTACCTCATGCCGCCATATTGTATTAGTGAGGCTGACCTGGAATATGTTTATGGAATGATTTTGAAATTTATTGAGGAAGATTTGAGATAGATCTGAGTTGCGGAAAGAAGACTCAAGATTGACAACTAACAACCAATGCCGAAGGCATCCCTTTCCCGGGCCAAAGGCTTCACTTTGTGAAAGGGAAGGCTTTGCCTTGGGACAACCGACAACAAAAAACCGACACAGAAAATGATCCTCGATTCCAGAAAAAATTTAGTGTTCATCGTGCTCGCAATGTTCTTTGCGGCCGATGCAATAGT
>DATDFI010000051.1:0-3259 GCA_036522695.1 Bacteroidia bacterium
ACGAACAAAAAAACGAGAAGCCCTATGACCTTAAAGAATTTCATTACCTGTTTTATGGAGCATGCAAATTTATCATTTTTACTATGCGCTGTACGAGAGGCTTAACAAATTTTAACAGGCCCTGGTCGCTCTTATCGACCGAAAGGAAGCGGAAGCCGATGAATAATTCGGGCAAGTATCATTCCCCAATATTTGTTTTTTTGAATTTCTGAAAAATCCGTACGTTTGCACTCCTTTAAAAGGTGCCCTAGCTCAGTTGGTAGAGCAAAGGACTGAAAATCCTTGTGTCACTGGTTCGATTCCAGTGGGCACCACTGAAAAACCCGCTTCCTTCAGGCGGGTTTTTATTTTAAGCAGGAAACGCTGAAGAAATAATCAACCCCCAACACTACGGCCCAGGAGGCGCATGGGATAGACAGCAGGGAATGAAGCAGCGATCTTTTCGAATTCCCTTTTCTTTTTTTGAAGAATAAAGAATATTTGCATGGATCTTCTCACCGTAATAAGACGGTGGTCCGCGCCCGATTTCACAAATGGGACTGATTATTTTCCCCCGTTCGCTCTCAGGTCATCCACGCAATGCTGGTCGAGCACAGGCACACTGTTGAATGCATTGGCCACAATATTGGAAGTTTCCACTTCATAATTCATCAGGCAGCCTTCCACGTTACAATGTTTTCCATGCGCAGCATCCTGGTGGTCGCTCAGCATCTCGGTACCGTTATTCACCAATCCAAGCAAATGCCCGAACTCGTGGTCCGAAACGGTTTCTTCCAGCGCAGAAGTGGAGGGTTGGCCGATGCCGCCCGAAAATTCCTGCAATGTTTTTTCGAATATCACGATAGAGGTACTGCCATAAGCCATTCCAAGCACGCGCGAATTGCCGCTGTTGGCATTGTAATCACCGTCAACAAAAAGAATGTAAGCAGTAAGCGTTCTCCGGTCGGTGAATTCGGAACGGTTCTTCTTCTCGATCTTTTTGATGTCGTCAATGGAATAAGCCACCTGGCCTGGCGAAGTGATCGCCTTCTCCTTTATAACAATGTCGCCCGGTTTATTGAGATAGTTCCCGAGAAATGCTTCGAGTTGTGCGAGCGTGGCATCATCCGGGCGATAGCCGCCTACATACTGGACCTCGATCACGAGCTGGTTGTATTTATGCCCCGAAAGAAAATCGCGGGGCGTGACCTGGAAAAAAAAGTCTTTGTGACAGCTGAATATCCCGGCCAGTAAGATGACCAGTAAAATGCGGAGGTTTCTCATGAGGGTATGTTTTGAAGGTAAGTTCTCAAAAACCAGTCTTCAAAGCATGGGCCATGGCACCCGGTCTTTATAAGTGCATGAAAAGCAGGAAAAAAACTTCTAAAGGGAATCGGATGATCTCTCAAAATGAAAAAATGTTTTTCAAAATGAAGGACATTTCACAAAAAAACGGTGACATTTTCTGTCACCGCTCCCTTAAATAAAGTTCGTTCTATTTATGGCTCAGCACTTCCACAAATCCTTTCTTCGCATCGGCAAGGCCGGGAATGTTCAACACGAAATAATAAGTGCCATCCGATACCTTATCGCCCTGCCAGTCGTTCATGTAGTTGGGACTATCGAACACCAGTTTTCCCCAGCGGTCGTATATCTTCAGTTCGCTGTTCGGGAAAAATTCGAGGTTATGGAAAATAAGTGAATCGTTTTTGCCATCGCCATTGGGCGTGATCACATTCGGCACGATCACATCGAGCGGTTCCACAACATATTCCCGGCAAATGGAATCGACACAAACTCCAGCGTAAACAACAAGACAAACGTTATAAGTACCCGGCAAGGCATAAGCGTGAACGGGATTTTGCGTTTGCGAAGTATCACCATCGCCAAAACTCCAGTACCATCCCGAGATATTTCCGGTACTCACGGCAGACTGATCAGTGAACGTAACATTATTAGTTGGCGTAGTTGTGGAAGGATTGGTATTATAATTAGCCACTGGCGTAGGATTAACAGTAACTGTAACGCCTGTTGCCGAAGCGGTGCAGCCCGCCTGGTCAGTCACAAAAACGGTGAATGTTGTTGTTGTTGCCGGGCTCACCCATGCAGCAGATCCTGTATAATTACCGGGCACCCATGAATAATTGTAACCCGGAGTCCCGCCCGAAGCCGTTGCTGTAACATATGCACTATCACCTGAACAAATGGTATTGATGCCGCTTGCATTAACACTCACCGGGACCCCCGCAACAACCGTGACCGTATCGGTGGCCTGGCATCCTGTTGCATTGTAAACCGTTACCGTGTATGTTCCGGGAGCGAGGCCTGTGGCGGTGGCGTTGGTTTGCCCGCCCGGTGACCAGGAGTAAGTGAACGGCCCTGTTCCCGTTGCAGTGGCCGTGGCCGATCCGGAACTGGGATTGCAGGAAGGCGTGGTGGCTGATGCGGTCACCCCAACCGTTCCTGTGCCAATGCTTACTGTAATTGTATCTTTTACCGTGATGGTCCCGTTGCAGGTTTGATTCACCACTTCGGCAATGTAAGATGTAGTGGTAGTGGGACACACTTGTATGGAAGTATTATTACTTACCACGGACATATTGCTCGCATCGTACCATGTGAATGTATAATTAGGCGCACCTGCGGGTGTGAAGCGGTACGCGTCATTGGTGGCGGTCCATTGCGTAGGATAATTTCTTCCGGGAACCACGATCGCTTGCGTCATGGATCCATCCTGCAAACCCTCTATAGCTGCACCGCTGTTCCACGAACTGCACAGCGGCTTGTTCTCGATATAAACTTCAATGATGTTGGTGGTCTCATACAGCACCGTCTCATGGCGCGCGATCAGGTTATTGCAGGAGAACATGGGGATCTGGTCCCAGGAAACTTTTAGCCAGCGACAGGGGGCCGTGCCGCCCACTTCCCAGTACATATTTCCCGCCACGCTGGGATCAATATCATGCCAGGGGCCCATGATCACATTATCCTGGTCGGGAACCGTGTTGGTAGGAACAGGAGCGCCTATTGGCCAGGTGTTATATCCATTCGCATTAAGGAGATCAAAAGATATCTCACCGTTAGATCCGAGTATGACAGTAGTGAATGTGTTCCCGTAAAAATCAAAACAGAAAGGCAACGAGATCGTATCCGACCATTCATCATCCACACCCACCAGCACCGGTGTTCCGGTTGTATAGTTAAAAGGATTATAGGGTATGGTAGCAACGGTATAGGAAGTAGTGGTCACCGTTCCCTGGATAAGCGCATTCAGGTTAGC
>DATDFI010000052.1:0-3421 GCA_036522695.1 Bacteroidia bacterium
TTACGAAAAGCTGAACGTTACACTCAATTGGGGAACTAACCTTTCCCTGCTCGGCAGTTGCTACCAGAGCATGAGTAATTACCCTGAGGCCGAAAAGGTGAACGAGCTTTCGCTCGAACTGCTCACACGTATCCACAACAACCCCGGTATCTGCACTACGCTCATGAACCTCGGGGCCACCGCCTTTTACCAGGCCGATTACAAAACATCACTTGATTACTACATGCAGGCGCTTAAAATTGCCGAGGCTTCCAAAGATGAAAGGCAAACCGCCAACCTGTACATCAACATCGGCAATGTGCTCAACCTGCAAAAGCAATACGACA
The DNA here is from genome assembly GCA_036522695.1 of Bacteroidia bacterium. Lineage (GTDB taxonomy): Bacteria > Bacteroidota > Bacteroidia > JADZBD01 > JADZBD01 > DATDFI01. The sequence goes on from DATDFI010000052.1 coordinate 327, forward strand.
AGGCGGCTGAAAAATATGAATCGGCCTACAAGGTGCATAAGAAGCTTGGGAATGAATACGGCATGGCCGTTTGCCAGTTGAATATAGGCGAGATCAAGGCCATGCAGAAAAAATACAGCGAAGCGGAGACCTATTTCAAAGAGTCGCTGAATTACGGGCGCAAGATCGATAACAAGGACCTCATTTCCCTCTCGCTCTACAACCTCGGAAGCACGCTTGGCAGCATGCTGAAACCTGAAAAATCGCTCGAATATTATTTTGAGGCTATTGATGTACATAAGCAAAACGGGAACCTGCAGGGCGTGGTGCAGGTGATGAATGATGTGGGAAATGTTTATCGCGGAATGAAAAATTATGCAGAAGCGAAACACTATCTCGAAAACGCATTAACGGAAGGATTGAAACTTAACGCACGTGAAGAAGTGAAAAAAAGCTACGATTACCTCACGGATTATTACAGCGATATAGGCGATTATAAAAAAGCCCTGGAATACCACCAGAAATTCACAGCCCTTAAGGACAGCATTATGGATGAGGAAACGAGCCGGCAGGTGAATGAAATGAATGCTAAATACGAGAGCGAGAAAAAAGATCACGAGATCGATCTGCTCAATAAAAGCCAGGCGCTGAAGGATACGGAGATCAAGGAACAGAAGGCCGAATCGGACAAACGCGAGACGCAGCGCAATGCCGTGCTAATTGGATTCGGCTTGCTGCTGCTGCTTTCCATTTTCATTTACCGCGGTTATCGCCAGAAGCAAAAAGACAACCGCATCATTGAAGCGCAGAAGGCGGAAGTAGAAGAAAAGAACAAGAACATCACCGACTCCATAAGTTACGCAAAACTCATACAGGAAGCCATACTGCCCGCGCGCGAAGTGAAGTACAAACTTTTCCCGGATGCATTCGTGCTCTTCCGCCCACGCGATATTGTAAGCGGTGATTTTTACTGGTTCGCAGAAAAGAACGGGAAGAAACTTATTGCCGCGGTGGATTGCACGGGCCATGGCGTGCCGGGCGCTTTCATGAGCATGATCGGAAATGCTTTTTTGAACCAGGTGGTGAACGAACTGGGCATTACCGAGCCGGGAAAGATCCTGGATGAATTGCGCGGCATGATCATTCATTCATTAAAGCAAAGCGGTGCCGAAGGAGAGAACCGGGACGGAATGGATATTTCACTGCTCTGCTTTGACGAAAATAATACCGAAGTGCAGTTTGCCGGTGCCAACAACCCGCTCTGGTATTTTTCAAGGAACGGCTTTACCGAGATCAAAGGAGACAAGCAGCCCATTGGCTACTACAAAGGAGATCCCCAACCCTTCACTACACACACCATCCCGCTCGGGAAAGGCGACCGGCTTTATCTATTCACGGATGGCTATGCCGACCAGTTTGGCGGTGAGCAGGGCAAGAAATTCAAGTACCGCCAGCTGCAGGAAACCCTTCTCGCGCTCGGGGACATGCCCATGCGTGAGCAGGAAGAAAAAGTAGAGAATTCTTTTCTCGACTGGAAAAAAGACCTGGAACAGGTGGATGATGTCCTTGTGATCGGCATCAGGGTTTGAATAATCCTGTAAAAAACCCCTTGCATTCAATCAAAAAAATTATGTAAACTTGCCTTTATATGGAAACAGCTACGCAAACACAGACCCAGACCCGCAACTTTTTTATCCTTTACAAACCGAAGGACATTGTGAGCGGGGACTTCTATTATGCGCTCTCTCACCAGCACAGGGGTAAGGACAACGAGATCTTTTATCTCTGCACGGCCGACTGTACCGGCCACGGTGTTCCCGGTGCGCTCATGAGTATGCTCGGCATCTCATCGCTCAACGAATCCATTATTGAAAAAGATATTTCAGATCCCGGCAAGATCCTCGACAACGTGCGCACAGGCCTTATCAACTCCCTCAATCCTGAAGGAATGGAAGAGGAGAACCAGGGCGGCATGAGTTCAGAGACAGAAATGAAGGACGGTATGGATTGCATTCTCTGCGCTTTCGATTTTGAGAACAATATGCTGCGTTACGCCAATGCGAACAACTCGTTTTACCTGATCCGTGACGGGCAGGTCAGCCAAAGCAAAGTGGACAAGATGCCCGTGGGCAAATCACCCAAAGAAGACCAACCTTTCACCACGCATTCACTCGAATTGAAAAAAGGCGATGTGTTCTATTGCCTTACGGACGGTTACCCCGACCAGTTCGGTGGCGACAAGGGAAAAAAATTCAAATACAAACAGCTCGAGGAAAAACTGCTTTCCATTTGCGACAAACCCATGGAAGAACAAAAGCGCATCCTCGATGACACTTTCGAGAGCTGGAAAGGCAACCTCGAGCAGGTGGATGATGTACTCATCATCGGTTTACGGATCTGACCCCATTCTCCACTAAAAACAAAAGCGCGTTCCGGAAGGTGCGCGCTTTTTTTGCTTCCGAGGAACAGCCCTTGTCCAATACGCCTCATTCCATAACCGCATTACGATACCTTTCCACATACCAAATTTCATTTCCGGGTCTCCCCTTTTTCATTAAATTTGCGCGCCCAAGCAAAAAGGGAGCGCTCTCTTCCCCGAAGCAGGGCAAAAACGCAAAACTTTCCCTATGAAATTCCTGGTTTGTATCAGTAACGTTCCCGACACCACCACCAAGATCACTTTCGCGGATGGTAAGGGCCTTAACACTGCCGGTGTGCAGTTCATCATCAATCCTTACGATGAGATCGCACTCACCCGCGCGCTCGAGATCAAGGAAGCTGCCGGTGGAACGGTAACCGTGATCAACGTTGGTCCGGCCGCTACCGAACCCAACATCCGCAAGGCCCTCGCCATCGGTGCCGATGATGCCATTCGCGTGAATGCCGAACCCACCGATGCCTTTTTTGTAGCGCAGCAAATTGCCGAAGTGGCGAAAAAAAATAATTACGATGTGATCCTCACCGGCCGCGAGAGCATTGATTACAACAGTGCGCAAGTAGCGCCCATGCTGGCCGAATTGCTCGACCTGCCTTGCGTAACAGTAGCCACCAAACTCGACATCAGCGGAGCCGAAGCAACCCTGGAGCGTGAAATAGACGGTGGAAAAGAAGTGGTG
>DATDFI010000053.1:0-12597 GCA_036522695.1 Bacteroidia bacterium
CCTGTTTTAGCGGCAGCGGTAGTACGCACCCAGGTAATGCCTCCATCAGGATTGGCAGTGGTCCAGCCTGCCGGTGGCCAGGTAGTGGGTTCAAACCCGTAACTGTAAGGCAGGGCCGTACCGGTGATACTTGCGGTAAAGTTGCTTGTAGTTTGGTCGTTGGACGGTTGCGAATCCGTATTATTATTCGGACTGGTAGTATAAGCTGTGAAAGTATGCGCTCCGTTAGTGGTGGTCATGGAGGTTAACGTAACGTTTGCAGTGGCATTCGATGCCAGGTTACCCGACCAGCTGTATGTGGATAAAGGACCATTGTCGATTTTATACTTGATCACACATGAGGTGAGTGCATTTGCGCCATAATTCTTAAGCACCACCACCGGTGTGAACGTTGCGGAACAGAGTGTTCCGTTAGGTGTGGTGATGGAAAGAATTCCCGCATCGTTGTTAGAGAGGTTCACAGGCTGGCAACCGTTAGAAGTTGCTAATGCATTATAAGGAGTGCTGGTCAGCACCGCATTCATCCTGGTCGATTGGTTCTGCGTGAAAAGGTTCAGGCAGTTATCGTACGAGTAGTCCATGTAATTCATGAACATGATACCGTTACCGGAAGGAGTGCAGGCATCGGTGTGAGGGAAAGTGTAGCAAGTTGTTGTTGCACCGGCCTGGTTGGGAGTGTCGGCACAATAGTCGGTGCCGGTGCAAGCGGTTCCATCGTCACCCCAAATATGATACAGGTTAAAACAGTGCGAGAACTCGTGCGTGGTGGTACGTCCACGGTCATAAGGAGCACCTATGTCGGAGAAAGTTCCATATGAAGTGAAGTTACTTCCGAAAGCGCTGTAAAGGATCACCACACCAAAAGTAGTAGTGGGGCTGCCGGTAGGGAACTCACCGTAACCGAGAAGCCCGGACCCGAGATTGCATACCCAGATGTTCATGTAGCGGGTAGGATCCCAGATATCGAGACCACCCTGGCTGTAATGTTTCACCGCATTATTTGTAGAGAAAGAAGCAGTGGTGGTTTGCCTTCTTTCAATTCCCGTGGTGGGATTGCCATTGGGATCACGCTGCGCAAGACAGAACTGGATACCGGTGTTTGCGGCAACTGCCGCGAAAGGTGCGGGAGTTTGGTTGGCATCCGGGTTTGTTCTCCCGTAATCCTGGTTTACCACAAGGATCTGTGAAAACACCTGGTTATCGGTGATGTTTTGCGTGGTGGTGTTGTAAACGATGTGCACTACCACGGGCACCGTGATCACACTTTGTGCGTTGGGTTGAACCTTGCCGCTGGTTAGGATGCGCTGGAGATTCTCCTCAAAAGAATTTCTTTGCTCATCGTATTTCGGGTTTTCCGTCAACAACTGCTGATGGTATGCTTCATCCATCTGCTGCATTTGTTGTGGCGTTACGATATCCGTATTGTAACGGATGGCGGACATATGACTCACGTCAATTCCGCTGCTTTTGCCCTGGGCAATGGCAAAGTTGCAGCCGGCTGCAACAAAAAGCCCCGCAATAGCCAGTTTAGTAAAGTGGATCTTCATGGTTACCTGGTTTTTGGGTTTTCGGTTAATGGTTTGATCTTAAAGAACTGTCGACAATGATTTGATTTTTGCCGATAAAAGGCCTGTTTTTTTCGCTAAGCCCCTTTCAAGGATATCAAACTTAGAACAAAACGGATTAAAAAGCAAATTTGTTATTAACAGGTTATCCGCTATAAAATAAAAAAGGAGGCCGTCAGACCTCCTTTCCTGTGTATCCTTATAAATACTTTATTTGGGATTTACCGTGTTTTGCTTGTTGGTCCCGTTATCGTTCTTTTTGTCTTCGGTGGAACCTTCATCACCGATAGCGAGATTTGAAGTGGGAGTGGTGCCGTTACCGTTACCGGTATAAGGCTTTTCTTTACTGCCATTCTCCTTATTGTCCTTCATGAAGTCCTTTACCTGGTTCTTCTTCCCGTTATTGTTGCCATTCCCGTTCTTGTCATTATTATTGGAACCTTCATCACCGATGGCGATGTTGTTGGTGGTGCCTGTAGGTTTTGTGGTCTTTTTAGAAGTGTCCTGCTGCTGGCTGTTGGTTTGTGTGTCCTGGTTGTTGGTCTGTTCGTTCTTCTGCTCTTTATTGTCTTCCGGTTTAACAAGATCAACGGTCGATTTTACCGTTTGAACATTGTCCTTCACACCATGCAGGAGATTGCCGATTTTACCCTGCGCCTGGGCGCTGAGGGCAAAGCAAGAGGCAATTGCAACACTTAATATCGTAACGGTTATTTTCATTTTATTTTTTGGGAGTGATCTGGTTGTTCGCGTTGTTGCGGGTCCCACTCTTGGTATTCTTATCTTCAACGGTCCCCTGGTCGCCAATGGCCATTTTTTCAGAAGTGCCGGTGGTGTTGGTGGTCGTTTTCTTGCTCATACCATCATTGGTGCCGTTCACTGTAGTGGTTTGCTTATTCGGAACCTGGTCGTTGGTATTGTTCTTCGATCCATTCTTGGGAGCGGTTTGGGCGAAAAGTCCATTGCTGATCGCGAGGGCAGCCACTACCATGCTTAGTTTAAGAATGTTCTTCATGTTGTTTATTGTTTGGATTTACGGTGCTATTTCGAGCAAATGTAGTGCCAAATAACCTGGTATCCAAATTTAATACGTGCAGTTTTGTAAGAGGTTACAACAAAATGCGGGTGCAGGTAAGATTTTTGAAAAACGGGGTAAAAGATCAGTCTTCTTTGAGAATGTCGAGCGCCTCCTGTATGGAAACGGGCTGACCGTTATGATAGGCCTGGATGAATGCATCATCAATACCCGCCATTTTCTGGATCTCATTCTTGTGATCCACGGCCGATTTGTAATCGGTAAAGGTCCCGGAGAAATAACGTGTTTGCCCGTTACCGGTGGGTTCCGATGTAAGGTCCTTGATCCTGCTGAATTTCTCTTTCACATCAGGAGGAGGTTCCTTCGAGAAAACGCCTACCTGCACACGGAAGGTCACACCTTTTTCATTCCCGTTCCGGGGAGTGTTGTTGTCCTGGTTCTGTGTTGTTTTTTCAATAGGGATGCGTTTGCCGTTCTTGTATGCCACCACAAATGCGTCCTGGAAGCCTAACCTTCCTACAACCTTCTTTTGTTTCATGGCCTCATCAAGATCCTTATAAGAACCCGTGAGGTATTTGTAAAGCCCGTCTTCCGTTTTCAATTCGATTGCATCCGGAAGCTCACTGAAAGCGGATTTATTTATCTTGTTTTTGAAAGCACCGAGCTGCACACGGTAAATGATCTCATCCGTATCGGGATTGCCGTTTCCTTTATCACCATTGCCCTTATCACCGTTGCCTTTGTCACCATTTCCTTTATCACCGTTGCCCTTATCACCGTTTCCTTTGTCACCATTTCCTTTATCACCATTTCCTTTGTCACCATTTCCTTTGTCACCGTTGCCCTTGTCACCGTTGCCTTTATCTCCGTTGCCCTTATCACCATTTCCTTTGTCTCCGTTGCCCTTGTCGCCATTTCCTTTATCTCCGTTGCCATTATTCGAATTCACTTCAATAAGTTTATTGCCTTCCTTATAGACCACTTTCGCACCGGGAAAACCGTTCTTCTTCATTTGGTCCGCATGATTTTGCGCATCCGTAATGGAATTAAATGTACCGGAGGTATACGCGGTCACAGAATCTTTGAGGGGAATGCTCTTAACATCGTTTATCGTAAGTAATTTATCCATCACTTCCCGCGGAACTCCACTGGTATATTTATCGAGCAGCACAGTGAACTTCCTGCGCGCATAAGTGAATCCCCCGCCACCGGGCGATGCAGTGGGCAATATAACTTTATCATTGAACTCACCGGTGGAATCCACATACATGCGGTAACGCAAAGCGATAACGGAATCACTCAGTGTGACCCCATTCTCATCCACAAATGCATTGGGCGCAGTGTTCAATTCATTGTCGAGGTAATCGGGAACTCCATCCTTATCTCCGTCAAGCGGACAGCCTTTTTCATCCACCTGCACGCCTTTAGGTGTATCCTGGCAGGAGTCTTTCGGATCGGGAACATTGTCACCGTCACGATCCATCAGGTCGAGCGCAAAGAAATCCACATCGTTGAAATTGGAAGTGTCGAGCGGATTGACCTTGCTGTTCTTCATCGCGAATTCGTAGTGGAACGAGAAGGATGTCATGAGGAACATGTCGTTCTTTGCATTTCCCTGGCGAATCCCCTTGCTCTTATCGGTCACCCCATCGATATAATCGGTCATGGTGTAATGCAGTGCCGTCCCGATGCGCATGGTCATTTGCTTGTGCAGCAAAAAGGTCATGCCTAACCCGCCTGTATACGCCCAGGAGCGTTCGGCATATTTCCCGAAACCGTCAAGGTTCATCTCCCTTATATCGGATTCGTATTTATAATCGCGTATGAGGAAAAGTGCGTTGGCAGCGTTGGGATCTGTTTCCGGTAAACTGCGGATGGAACCATCCGACCAGTAATAATATTTGTTCCCGTTGGCATCGAAAAGATCGGTCTTGGAAAGGAATTCGAAAGATTCGATGCCGAGTGTGATGAAAGGTTCAACATTTCTTTTTTTAGGAAGAAGCTGGTCGAAATTGTACGAGATGTTTATCCCTCCCATGCGAACCTGGGATTCGAAATTGAGGTTGCGTGTAGTGCTCCGCTCATTCGCTCCGAGTTTTCCGAACAACACATAAAAGCGGAAGTTGAGGTAGTCGTTGAGGTTTTGTGAAACGGATAATTCGTAGCCGATGCGGCTCGTTTGCGGGAGCACCAGTTTTTTATTGTTCACATCCCCGTAAAATGTGAATACCCCGGTACCAAGACCTACAATGGGTTTAATAATAAATTCTTTGGGCGGAGGAGGAAGGCTGTCGCGCCTGGTCGTGCGCACGTAGGATGTGCTGTCGCCCTGCGACAAGATCGCGGTGACGGGGAACAATACCATCAAACATATCCACAGAAGCTTCTTCATATTATTCCTGCAAGCGATCTCTTTATATGAAGCTTCGGCACTGTTTACGGCCTTGGTCATATAAGGACGGACACGATCAGCTAAAAAACGTAACTACAAAGTTAAAAAACCCGCTGAATTACGAAAATCCTGTCCTTACCTGTACCACTGCTGGCCCGATATCATCAGCGCTTCCTGCACCGTGATGCGTGTGCCCTGGTTGTAAGCTGTTACAAACGGGCCGTCAATACCTTTACCGCGCATTGTTTCGCGATGGTCGCGTGCGTCCTTATACATTTTGAAGGAACCTGTCGTATACTTGGTCCAGCCCTCATGCGATTCCATATTCACCGTGCCGGAAATACTGTATTTGTTCTGGAAATAACTAACCGGGACCATATTGTGAACGGCACAGATCTGCACTTTATAACTCACACCTGTTGAAGGAGGAGGAACTTCCTGCTTGTTGTTATTCGTATTGTTATTTGTATTCGTGTTGTTGGTATTATCCACAGGAGGATTGTTGTTCACCACCTTAGTATTCGTATCGGGAGGAGGAGGCGTATTTTTCACCACTTTATTTGTATCGGGTGGAGGATTGTTATTCACCACCTGGTTCTCTCCTTTGTCGATCGCGATAAGTGATGGGGTGAGAATGATCTTTTTCGGCTCGTCATTTTCTACGTATGAAAAAAGTCCTTCTATGGTTTGATCACCGAGAGCCGTGTTGGACACTTTCACTTTGTAGGATATTACGAGTTGCTCATCGGGAGGAATGTTGTCCCACACGATCTTTGCTTTTTGGTCGAGGAAGCTGAACGTTCCGCCTTTTGTTTCACCGGCACTGGCGGTCAAGCCATCGGGAAGCACATCCTGGAAGCGCGCGAAGCCTTTGAGAGCTCCTTTATTAATGGTGACCTCCACGGTAAATTCATCACCGGGCTTTGCATTCTTAGGCATGTTACGCATAGCGCTTACGTTGGCCGGTGCACTCGTTTTATTGTTCGAATTATCAGGAGGAGGATTGTTGTTCACCACTTTATTGGTGGTATCGGGCGGAGGATTATTAGTGGTAGTGGTGGTGGGATTCACAGGTGGGGTATTCTCCACGGTCTCCTGTTTGGGAGTTCCTACGGTGATCTCGGCCGGTGCCATTTCCACCGCGCTTTTCTGCCCGTTCAATACATAAGAAAATTTACCGGTGAGTGATTTAACGCCTGAAACGCTGGCATCCACTTTTACTTTGTAAGTGATCTTGATGGTGGCGTCACCCGGCAGCGCGGTCCATGTAAAGCGGATGATGCCGCCCGAGTATTTGAATTCCGACCCGCCCAGCTCACCCTGCGAGGGAATGAAACCTTCGGGCAATTCGCATTTCAATTGTGCGAAGCCGTTGAGCGCGCCTTTGCTGATGGTGACCTCCACGGTGAATTCGTCACCGGGATTTACTTTTGAAGGAACATTTTGTGTAACTGTTACATCTCCCCCGAAGAAAGCCCTGAATAGGAAAACTCCTATCATGTTAAATAACAACACAAAGTACCTGATCATATGAGCGTGGTTTTAGGTTTCAATTATCCGTTATGTTCTCCCGGCACGCGAGCCGCTGCTTCTTTCGAGCGGCCTGCAGGGTTAAACACAACCGGTATTGAACCGGTACCAACGCCCAGGCTACTGCTCGAAGAAGAAGTCGATCAAACGGTGAAGCTTCTCCACCGTGTAATCACTCGATCCGTCAAAAAAACTATCTATCGCTGCCGTAATCTCGGCAGATGAAATAATACCGTCATGATTCAGGTCGGCCGATTTGAATTCATCGGGTACCTTGGTCGGGGGAACCGTATTGTTGTTGCCCTCGTTTGTTTTGCGTTCGTCAACGATCTGCTGATCGATCTTTTCCAGTGTTTTCAGGCTCGGGTTCTGGGTGAACACTTCCTCGCGCTCGGTGGCGAGTGAATCGTGCACACGCATCTGGTCCTTGATCATGGCATCGGTGAGTACCACACCACTCGAATCGACCGGAAGACCGTGCTTGGAACGGGGCTCTTTGTCTTTGTAATTGGGAACACCGTCCCCGTCATCATCATCGGGGCAACCGTGTGAATCCACTTTCACACCGGTGGGTGTGCCGGGACAGTTATCGTCAAAATCTTTTACCCCGTCTTTGTCGCTGTCGTAATTATCTATCTGTGAAAAATCAACTTCGGAATATTTATCTTTTTCTTTTTTATTCTTGCCGAGGTTGTAGGTCAGTGCGAAGCTGGTCCACCAGTATGAATCGTTGCCGCCATTCTTCACATTATCGAGGTAATCACTGAAGGCGATATTGTAGGCGGCATTGATGGAACACTCGATGCTGGGAGCGAGTTTGAGCTTGATACCCGCGCCCACCGGCACAACAAAAGTGCTGCGCTTGTAATTTACGGTGGAGTCCTTTAGCTGTGTTTCATAATTGTAATCCCGTACGAGGTATTGTGAGATGAACTGGTTACCCGAGTTTTCAGGCAGATCGCGAATGCTTCCATCGTTCCAGTAGTAATAGGCTTTCCCGTTCTTATCCTTCAGGTCGCCATACGGATCGAATTTCAGGTAGTGGAACCCCGCAAAAATGAAAGGCGCTACCGGGAAGTCGGGGTTGATCATGATATCATTATCGAAGTGGAAGGAAACATTGAGGCCGAACTGCATCACCTTCGATTCGAAATTGCGGTTCAGCGTGGTGTCGGTCGAGCGGTCCTCCCCGGCAAGCTTTCCCATGATCCCGGCAAGGCCAACACCTATCATTTTCATGAAACGCTGCTCTACGGAAAAGCTGTAGCCTCCACGCATGCGCGTGTAGATGTTGAGTCCGCTGTTCTTTCCAACGTCACCGTTAAAAAGCAGCGCTCCTGCTCCGAGGGAGATAGAGGGTAGGTTGGTGCCCGGGGGTGGCGGGGTGGGCTGACTGTTTTGAGCATAAACACTTGCGCTCAATACTGCAGTACAAAACAGTAGCAATAACCTTTTGTTTCTCATTTTTCTTCGTTTTATTGTGATAATCTCAAGACTAATCACAATAAAATTACGACAAATTTCATGAACGGTGCAAACGCCCCTCAGCTGAGCAAAACTATCCCAAATGAAAGGGTGCCTGACCCGGCCGGTTTTCAACTTACAAACACAGAAGTGTTAATAGAGGTAAGATGGAAATTGAAAGAAGAACGTGGAAAATGGGAGCAGGAAAGGAGTAAGAAATAAAATGCAGAGCGCAAAAGGAAAGAACATCACTCGCATTGCTGGATGGGAATATCGAGAAGGATCACCGAAGCATCCTGTGTGAGGTAAGCGGGAAGTTCTTCGTTTGGATGTTTGAGGATGGCGATACCGCGGTGTTTGTTTTTGAGTGCGAGGTATTGCTCTTCAGAAGGAATGAAGTTGTAAGCGGTCACATCGGAATAGAACATGGCCTCAACATAATGGCGTCCCGGCACGTTGAAAAGCACCGTGTTTGCAGGGAGGTGAAGTTGTTTGAATAAGTTCCTGTTCTTTTCAAGCGTACCAGCGCATGGATCCTGGGGCGGAGAAGCGCCATGAAATTTTTCGAATGCTGAAAGATCGATGCGGGAATACGCGAAAGCGAGAAGCGCGAGCGCGAGCGCGGCTCGTGCGGTGAACGGGCGCAGGCGTAATTTTTCCCAGGTGGAGGAGAAGAGTTCCATTAAAAAACCGAAAGAAAGAAAAACGGGGAGTGCCGCAACTGTAGTGAAGGACGACATTTTGGTTGCTGTAATGGTAAAGAAGGCGTAAACAAAAGCAGCAGCGGATAAAAGTGCGATCGCTGTTTTTTTATCCCGGCATCGCCAATAAAAAGCGAACAGGGCCTGCAGTATAAGCCAGGGAGCCCAGGTACCGTAAATGCCGCTGATCATTTCGAAATGATAGGTCCATGGGCCGCTGTGCCCATCGAGCGGGGTAAGGAAATGTTTGAGATTGTAATCGTAAGAAATTTTTGCTTCGGCAGGATACCAGTGGAAAATGAGCAGTTGCCAGGGAAGTGCGATGGTTATGGTGACCAGTAACGCTAATGCGATATCGGAATATTTTTTGAAACGGAATTTATTTTCCTGCAAAGCGCATGCACCCCATACCAGGTAAACCAGCAGCCCTGCCAGCCACTTGCAGAGTATGGCAAACCCGGAGAGCGACCCGATGACAGGGATCCACCATTTTTTTCCCGAAGATCGGTATTCGAGCCAGGCCCAGATGCTGAATGATATCCAGCACATGAAGGAAAGGTCGTTGTGATCGAGGCCGCGCCTGCCGTCAACCAACTCCATGATGCAAAAGGAGGTGGCGATAAGTAAAGCGGTGAAATAACCCGCGGTATGGTTGCGCAAGATCTTCCCGCTGCGGTAAGCGGCCGCCACCAAAAGTGCAGCGCTGATGGCGCTGGGCAAACGCAATGCAAATTCATTCACACCGAAAATTTTATAGCTGATCATGATCTCCCAGAGGAAAAGCGGTTGTTTGTGCACCCAGATGTGAAAACGGTCCCAGCGATCGTAAGCCATGTTCACTACGGGATCATCGTAAAGCGTGGGCATAAGCGGGTGGCGCATGAGGTTTTTTGCCACGAGTGCGTGAAAGCGCTCATCCCACAGGTTGAGGAAGGGACAGAGCACTGTTGCATACAGGAAAAGGAAGAAGGATGCGGCTGCAAGCAGGATGACCGAAAGCTTTTCTTTTTTTATAACGTGCAGGATGATACTTCCCGCGATCAAAACCAGGCCAATGGAAAAAACGAAAAGACGGTTATTGAAAAGGAGGTCGGCCATGGGAAGTCCTCTGCTGAAAATTTTCGGACGGGGTTATGTATATAAAAATAATCAAATGCATGAAAGAAGAAGCGGTGCTTCGGCAAGATGCCGGTTGGGCCTGGCCCGATGGAGTAAGGCCGTGAAACCTTTCAGTACCTCTTACAAAACGGCCGGAACGACAGCGGGAATAGCGCTCGCAATGCAGCACCCGGTACTGCTTCAAAAAAACAAAACAAAAAACTAAGAGGATTTCTTCCTGCTGAACATGGAGAAGAGATTCTCGAAACCATCGAGCAGTCTCTTGAGCGCATCGAAATAAAGCGTGATGGCGAGCACGATGGACATTACCCAGATAATGGTAATGTTGTACCAGAAGGTATCAAAGTACTGACCAAATGCTTTTTTATTTGGCGCATAAAAATGTGAATAGAAATTCTCTTCCGGGTCGAGGTACACGGGGTCAGAGCGCTGTATGAGCACACCATCTTTTTCGATGATCTTGTTGAGCTCCGTTCCGTTTCGCACCAGGTCGCTCAGGCTTTCATTCTGGTATTCGTCCTTCAGCTTCAGGAAGGCATCGTTACCCATATTCTTTTGCGTTACGTTCACGAGAGAGTCGTGCTTGTTCGCGTATTTGTTGTAGATAGCGATGTATTTATTGAGCAGCTTATCAAAATAATCGCGTGTGGCGGCAATGGTAGCGGGTCCGAATTTGTTGGGAACAAGGCTATCGATGTAGCCGAATTTTACGTTGGGCGTTTTGCCTTCCGACCTTCTCTTGAGTTCCTTGCCGATCTCGTTGTGCAGGAGGGTAAGGTCGGATGCAAATTCTTCCTTATTCATTTTCGGATCCGAAAGTGCGGTCTCGCATTTATCGATCTTGGCACGCAGGCTCGGGATCCAGAAATTCTTTTTGAAATCGGAATACTGCTGCACTTTATCCACATTGTAGAAGATGCGTTCGTACTCATTGTTCTTGAATTGATTCACCGCCAGCGCTTCAAATGCCCAGCGCGATGCCATGATATCGCCTGCGGCAGGAACGTGTTCCTGCGAGGTGAGGGAAGGATTGAGCTTTTCGAATTTTACGATCACACCGCTCAGCAAAAGCTGCGGAATGAGGAGGAAAGGAATGAGGATGTAAATGGTCACTGCCGAATTAAAGGCAGCAGAGATGTTAAGACCAAGCATATTCGCAAAGCAGGAAGTGGAGAACAGCACCAGCCAGTAATCGAAGGTCATTCCTTTAACGCCCATGATCCAGTTGCCGAGCAATACGAAAGAGATGGTTTGGATCCCCGAAAGCGAGAACATGATCGCGATCTTCGAGAACAGGTAACTGAAGCGGCTCAGGTTAAGGAAGGATTCGCGTTTTTGAATTTTGCGGTCGCGGATGATCTCCTCTGCCGATACGGTGAGACCGATAAACAGGGCCACCACCACCGACATGAACAAATAAGCAGTGAGGTTGGAGTTCTCGCGGAAGATGTATCCTGCTTTATTGGAAACATCGGAATTGAAATACTTCACCAGGAACGCGAGGATGAAAGCCAGCAAAGGGGCCTCGCAAAGGTTGATCACCAGGTATTGCGTATTGGTGAGTTTGGATTTTATATCGCGGGCGGTATAGATCAGGAACTGCCTGAATTTTCCCGGGATCTTGAAGGTGATCTCGGGGATCTCGGTGTGCGATTGAATGGGTTCGATTTTGGACTCGATCTTCTCCTTGTAAAACTCGTTCCATTCCGCAGGCGACATTTTGCGGTTTGGCGTGAGGTTGCCGTATTCGTCCAATACCTTGCTCTCGATGATGTTGAAGATCTGTTCGGGATTTACGTTACCGCACTCCACGCATTCGCTCACATCGGAGTTGGCATGTGCCACGATCTTTTTGAAATAGATCACCCCGTCAACCGGGTTGCCGTAATATATAGGATAGCCGCCCACATCGAGGATGATGAGCTTATCGAACATTTTGAAGATCTCCGATGAAGGCTGGTGGATCACCACGAACACGAGTTTGCCTTTCAGTGCAAGCTCTTTCAAAAGGTCCATGATGTTTTCAGAATCCCGGGAGGAAAGGCCCGAGGTGGGCTCGTCAACAAACAGCACATTGGGCTCGCGGATCAATTCCAGGCCGATGTTCAAACGTTTGCGCTGACCACCGGAAATGGTTTTGTTGAGCGGGTTACCTACTTTA
The DNA here is from genome assembly GCA_036522695.1 of Bacteroidia bacterium. Classification (GTDB taxonomy): domain Bacteria; phylum Bacteroidota; class Bacteroidia; order JADZBD01; family JADZBD01; genus DATDFI01. Next base: position 11,969 of record DATDFI010000053.1, read on the forward strand.
AGGTCTTTTTTCTCGAAAAGCCCCAGGTCCATCAGCACTTTGTCCACCATCCCTTTGATCTTGCCATCGGGAAGATTGCCAAAGCAAAGTTTGGCGTTGAAATAAAGGTTTTCGAAAACGGTGAGTTCCTCGATGAGAAGGTCGTCCTGCGACACGTGACCGATCACACCTTCTATCTTCTTACTTTCCGTATGAATGTTGATGCCGTTGATGAATACACCACCACCGCTCGGCTTTTCCATGCCGTTAAGCACGTTGAGCAGCGTTGACTTTCCTGCACCCGATCCGCCCATGATCCCGATAAGCTTGCCCGACTCCTCGCGGATGTTCACGTTGCGCAAACCGAGGTTGCCGTTCTTAAAGCGGTATTCGAGATTTTTTACTTCGAAGGAGATCTTCGGCTTGGACTCATCGCTCAGGAATTTGCCGATGATATCCGAATAATAAATAGGTGCTACTTTGGAGCTGCGTATCGAAGAACCTTCGGTAAGGATATACACCTTGCCCTGGTTCATCACCTGCCCGTTGAGGTACAGGTCGCTGCTGCCCCAATAAATGATGGTATAAAGATTTACACTGGGAATAGAGAGGATGCGCACTTCACCGGTGAAGTGCGCATCCTCTCTATT
>DATDFI010000054.1:0-6713 GCA_036522695.1 Bacteroidia bacterium
AGGTTGGCTTCGGCCGCTTCTTCAAAAACGGGTATATCCATTCCGAAATGCTGGCGATACCATTTGAATGCCTTATGTACATCGGGAACCCCGATGCCGATCTGTTGAATGCCTGCAATGTTATACTTCATCTCCTGTTTGAATTTTTTCACCCCTCTCCTTTGGAGAGGGGCTGGGGTGAGCTACTCCGGCTTTTGCCTGCGCGCGATCTTCGAGAACAAGGAAGGGAAAAATCTTTTCATTAACAGGGCCTGCTTTTCGCGCGGCTGGCCCACGTATATTTCTTCCCTGCCTGCCTCCAGTGCGTGCAGGATCTGCTTCGCGCACTCTTCCGGTGAAAGGCCTTTATCCTGTGCTTCATCCATTTTACCATGCTTGCTTCCTTTTTCAGTTACCGCGTTAATGGAAATATTGGTGCGTATACGGCCGGGGCAAACAATAAGTACTCCTATATTATATTTATACACTTCCATCCGCAAAGAATCGAAGAAGCCGTGCAGCGCATGCTTGGAAGCGGAGTAGGCCGAGCGCAAATAAAAACCCACTTTCCCGCTTACACTGCTCATTGCAACGATTTGCCCGCTGTTCTGCTTGTGCATCACCATCAAAACACTTTTAGTGAGCGCAATGGTCCCGAAAAAATTCACTTCCATTATTCTGCGGTCAATATCTATAGGTGTGTCGAGCGCATAGGAGCGCTGGCCAATGCCCCCGTTATTCACGAGTATGTCAATGCGTCCGAATTTTTGCATCACCTCGTCACGGAGCTGGTTCACATTTTTTGTGTCGGCCAGGTCGAAGGGCAGGAGCAGGCAGCGATCGTCATTCAGCCCGCATCGCCTTTGCACGCGCAGCAATTCATCTTTTTGCCTTGCCGACAAAACCAGCTTCGCGCCCTCTCCCGCAAAGGCAACAGCAAGCCCTTCGCCTATTCCTGACGAAGCACCCGTGATCCAGACTATTTTGTCTTTGAACAGCACCAGGGCAAAAGTAGTAAAAGGACATCTACGAACTACAACTCCATCAACCCCTCATCCATCAACCATCATTTCCTATCTTTGTCGGCATGCTCAAAAAATTTCTGTTCATCCTGTTTTCTGTTTCAATTTTTTCCTGTGGAAGCGGTGATCCCATCCCCCCCGGTGTTCTTTCCAGGGAAAAAATGGAGAAAGTGTTGACGCAGATCCATCTCACCCAGGCCGTGCGGCAGCAAAAGCTGATCCAGCAGCAACCGGTTACCGATACCACCTTTAATGAGGTCTTTAAAAATGAACAGGTCACGCAGGAGCAGTTCGATAACAGTATGAAGTTCTACACCTCTCACCCGGCCCTGCTCGACCAGGTGTATGATGAAGTGATCTCCGAACTAACGCGTATGCAGCGCGAGGAATTGAAGAAGAAATGATTTTGGCGGGTTGTTATCCTGCACAAGCGAAGGGATGAGTGGGACTGCGCGAATGAGGGATCTTCCTCGTTGACCCGGCCGGCATTTCAAAAGCGGGCGATCTGATCTTTCTTGAGGTCCCTCAAAAATATCTCCGCAGTTTCTTTCACGCTTTGTACCAGGGGAATGAATTGGTAATCCAGTTTTGTCCTCAGCTTGTCGCTCGAATAAGCGGCCTTGCTGTTCACGGCCTGCGCAATGGTTTTGGTAAGTACGGGCGTACGACCCGTAATGCTGCTGCGCAATTTTTCGAGCCTCCAGGCCATGCCGAGTAAAAAGGGGCCGGCATTCACGCTGGGTTTTTTCTTTTGCAAAACTTCGTGCACCATATTGGCAAAATCCCGGAATGAAAGATTTTCAGCACTCAGGATGAAACGCTCATTTACCACTTCACTTTCGGTAAGACGGATCATTGCCCGGGCCACATCGCGCACATCAACATACCCGGCCGCACCGTTGGGATAAAACCACAAACCTTTATACGATTCTTTGAATATGGCGCAACTGCTCATGTTCCAGTTCCCGGGGCCCACGATCACCGATGGATTCACGATTACCGCGTTAAGTCCCTCGGCAATTCCTCTCCACACCTCGCGCTCCGCATTGTACTTGCTCAGGGAGTAATAATTATCGCTCGCGCAGCCTTTCCAGTTCATTTCCTCCGTCACTGTTTTATTTTCGGGAACATCGCCAAAGGCTGCAACGGAACTTACGTGACAAAGTTTTTTGACGTTGTTGGTCAAACAAACGTTCACCACGTTGGCGGTGCCTTCCCCGTTAATTTTCCGGATGCGATCGGCATCGCGCGGGTCATACGAAACACATCCCGCGCAGTGGTAAACAATGTCAATTCCTTTCAGGGCTTCGTGGAGCGAGTTCACATCGGTCACATCTCCATCCACCCATTCTATTTTTGAAAAAAGATCACCGGGATTCGGAGAGTAAAAGGAGAAGGTTTTTTTTACGAGGGAGATATCGGAAACAGTGCGTTTGAGTGCGCGCACGCGTTCGCCTTTGCTTGTTAATTCAAACAGCAAATGGCTTCCCACCAATCCTGTTCCGCCAGTGACCAATATCATGGGCGCGAAGGTAGGGAAATAGGAGGTATAAGGGAATAAGGGATAAGGTAGGCGCTGTGATTTTTTATTCCTGGAATGCAGGGACGCACTATTTTGCCTCACGTATAAGTGGTAAGTGAATAAATGCAGTTGTTTTGGGCGCATCCCCGTTGGTGCCGGAGTTAAACAGGATAAATGATTTTGTCCGTTCACCGGCACCTGCGGGGCCGGGCTTCTTCGGGGTACGCTTCGCTCCCGTACCCGCAATACTGCGGGTACCGGGCCCTTCGTATCCCTTGCGCTTTGCCACGGGATAATTTCCCGTGCAAAAGGATGAATGAGTGAAAGGACTTTAGTGTAGTGATCCGGGAGCTTCCAACTTTTATACCTGTATCCCTTACACCCTATACCTTTATACCTCAACCCCGAAATATTATCTTTACCGAAAATTAAAATACTCATGGGATTTGTTGACGAACTCAGGTGGCGTGGAATGCTACAGGATATTATGCCCGGCACCGAGGAGCTACTGAATAAGGAAATGGTGAGCGGTTACATTGGCTTTGACCCTACAGCCGATTCATTGGGTGTTGGCAACCTGGTGCAGATCATGACCCTCCTGCATTTCCAAAAAGCAGGACATAAGCCCATCGCACTGGTGGGTGGTGCTACAGGAATGGTAGGTGATCCTTCCGGCAAATCGCAGGAGCGTAATTTGCTGAACGAAGAGGTGCTCAATCACAACCTCGCCTGCCAGCGTAAACAACTCGAAAAGTTTTTGGATTTCAATTGCGGGGAAAATTCGGCCGAGATCGTGAACAATTACGATTGGTTCAAAAGTTTTTCATTCCTCGACTTTATCCGCGACATAGGCAAACACATTACCGTTAATTACATGCTTGCCAAAGATTCGGTGAAGAACCGTATTTCGGGCGTGGACCGCGAGGGCATGTCGTTCACCGAGTTCAGTTACCAGTTGGTGCAGGGCTACGATTTTTACTGGCTCTGGAAGAACAAAAATATAAAGCTGCAGATGGGCGGATCGGACCAGTGGGGAAATATTGTAACCGGCACCGAACTTATCCGGAGGAAGGACAGGGGAGAGGCTTTTGCATTGACCACTCCACTCATCAAAAAGGCGGATGGAACAAAATTCGGGAAAACCGAAAGCGGGAATATATGGCTGGATCCCAAACGCACATCGCCTTACGCTTTTTACCAGTTCTGGCTGAATGCAAGTGACGAGGATGTGAAAACATACATGCGCATTTTTTCACTGAAGAATAAGGAAGAGGTGCAAGCGCTGGAAGCGGAACACCAACAAGCTCCTCACTTACGTTTGTTGCAAAAGGAATTGGCGAAGGAGATCACTACGCGCGTGCATTCGGAAGCGGACTACAAGAAGGCTGTTGAGATCACGGAGATCTTTTTCAATGGAAGTATTGATGATCTTAAAAGCATGTCGGCAGATGATCTTTTGTCAGTTCACCAGAGTTTGGATAAAAATGCTTTTTCCATCAGCCGCACCGAATTGGCGGATGGAGTGAATGTATTGGAGTTGCTTTCGGTGAAAGCTGCCGTGTTCCCTTCTAAAGGTGAGGTGCGGAAGATGGTGCAGGGTGGTGGTGTGAGTTTGAATAAAGAAAAGATCTCGGACCAGAACCTAGTGGTGAACGCTTCGCACCTGCTCAACGATAGATTCTTACTGGTGCAGAAGGGGAAGAAAAATTACTACCTGATCAAGGCGGAGTAAGTCCCTCTACTGCTTCTCCCATCAGGGGGAAAAGCGGGGAAGGGGGTCACTCCACAAGAAGATTACACCCTCTCACATCACTGTTGTCAAACCTTCCTAAAACTTCAAAGGATCCGTCAGCATGCATGCGGCCGAGGTCCTGGGTGGCAATAAAGCAGCAGGAATTGATATTGGCCAGGTCGATCACGTTGATGCCTCCCGTGCGGCCATTCTCCAAAAAGTGAAAAGGATCTTCGGTATCGCGAATGAGTACGCGCATCCAGGGAGGAGACTGAAAGATCCCTTTTCCTTTCGAATAAGCTTGCGATAAAAGTTCCGTCATCCCGTACTCCGAATGTATTTCACTCACCCCAAAGCTTCTGCACAAAATTTCATGCAGTTCCTCCCGCACCATTTCCTTTCGCCTGCCCTTCATGCCGCCCGTTTCCATCACAATGGTGTTTTTCAAATTCAAATCCAGCTTTTCGGCCAGGTCGAGTAAGGCATAACTCACCCCGAGTAATAGGTTTTTCCTACCGGCTTCTTCATTCGCCAATAAAGTACCGGTAAGCTGTTCGCTTTGATCGAGGTAAAAATCACTGCCCGCAGCCGAATGTTTGATCATGTCATTCACCATGTAAATGAGCGAAGAACCTTCGCGCTCGAGGTAGGAAGGGAGCAAGGCGAAAATTGCATGGTCCTTCATGTCACCATAAAATAATTCGAGGCCTTTGCGAAAACTTGTTTGGTAAATGGAAACATCAGTTACATAATGCCTGCTTTGGGCCGGGCCGGTGGTGCCACTGCTCGAAAAAACGATCTCCTCTTTTTGTTCCCCGGTAATGATCTTATGCGTTTTGAAGAATTCAATGGGTAAAAAGGGGATTTTTTCGATCGTATTCACCTCGCCTGGTACGACTTTAAAGGAATCGGCAAAAGTTCTATAAAGTGAATTATATGTGTATTGATATCGAAATAGCTCGAGTGCCAGCTCCGCGAAAGATGCCTTTGTGCAGGAAAAGATCCTTTCCTTCAGCTTTGTATACAATATTTCCCGCTCGTTCACGTTCTTAAAAAGGTCTTGTATTTACGCGTTCAATTCCTTAACTTTAATAGCGTAATTTTTCTGGAATGAAAAACCTGCTTTCAAAAATACTATTAATAGGAGTGCCTTTGGTACTGGCATTGGGCTGCCACAAAAAGCCGCCCGATTATCCCGTTATTCCTTCTATAGAGTATAAGGGCATAGATCGTAAGAGTGATGGTTCCATCGTTTTAAAATATTATTTCCGCGATGGGGATGCTGATGTAGGTTTCCCATCGGGCGAGGTGCATAGTTTTTATTTCACTATTTATCTAAAGAACGGGATGGCCTGGGATTCTATCGGGGCTTCGGATTACCCCATTCCGTTTATGGAAGATGTGACCCATCGAAAAGTATACGAAGGCGAAATTGATGTGAATATTCCTGCCCCGGCTATTTTGCCTCCCGCCACCAGGTACCGTTGCTACCTGGTCGACCGTGCGGGCCATCACAGCAATACTGTTGAAACCCCGGAGCTCGTTCCCTGAGCGCTCGATAGAATTTAGTATCTTTATGATCCGATGAAAAAAGCACCCCTTCTCACTCTTGCTTTCATCAGCTCGGTTGCTGCCTTTACGGTGTATTCATGCCGCAAGGATAAGAGCTACCCGGTAGAACCTCACATCGAGTACATGGACTTTGTGAAGTACTCAGGGCATGATTCGGCCGAGTTCAAGATCACGTTCACGGATGGTGATGGTGACATAGGCCTGGATAAAGGTGATACGTTGGCTCCTTTTAACAAGGGCAGCAAATATTTCAATAACATTTATCTCGTTTATCAATACAAAGATTCGCTCGGGTATCATTATTACACCACTCCTCCTGTTGCTCCCGATACCATTCCCGATACTTTGCAGTTCGCTTATCGTATTCCTGTGATCACCCCTTTCGGCCAAAGCAAATCGCTGAACGGTGAAATTCACGTAAGGCTTTACGCTCCTTACGCAGCGCACAATAATTTCCGTTTCAAATGCTACATCTATGATCGTGCGCTCCACCAGAGTAACATTATCGATTCGCCCGACTTTACCCCTTGATCTTTTCGATTGGATTTTGCTTTATCTTTATCGCGCATAGCGCTGCGATATGGAAAAATATTACCGGCAATTACTGGAAGGCAATAAAGAATGGGTGGAAGCCCGTTTAAAAGAAGACCCCGATTTTTTCAGCAACCTGGCGAAGGGCCAGGCCCCACCGGTAATGTGGGTAGGTTGTGCCGACAGCCGCGTGCCGGCCAACGAGATCACCAATACCAAGCCCGGGGAAGTTTTTGTGCACCGCAACATTGCCAACGTGGTGGATCATACCGACATGAACATGCTGAGCGTGCTGGATTATGCCGTGCAGGTTTTGCAGGTGAAGCACGTGATCGTGTGCGGGCATTACGGCTGC
>DATDFI010000055.1:0-6604 GCA_036522695.1 Bacteroidia bacterium
CCGGCCAATTCTCCTCGGTGCAAACATTTATTACCAGCACCGGCACACCCACTCTTGCTTACCTGCAAACGTTCAATGCCGTAATGGTGTTCACGGATGGAAGTTGCCAGGACCCGACCACTTTCGGTAACAACCTCGCACAGTACATTGATGGAGGCGGAGGAGTTGTGAGCTGCACCTTTGACGATGCCAGCGTTCCGATCCAGGGGAACTTTAACACTAATACTTACCGCGTGCTTCTTCCCGCTTCCCAAACCCAAGGCACGATGCACAGCATGGGCACCGTTTATCTCTCGTCACATCCTATCATGAGCGGTGTGAGCAGCTTCAATGGTGGAACAGCCAGCTATATGTCGACTTCAACCACTCTTGCGCCCGGTGCCTACCGCATCGCGGATTATGATAACGGGGCGCCCCTTATCACCGCGCGGGAGTGTGTTGGTCCGGCAGGAGCACGCAGGGCCGACCTTAATTTCTATCCTCCCAGTATTGATTCCAGAAGTGATTTCTGGAATACTTCTACAGATGGTGCAAAGATCATGGCGAATGCGCTTACCTGGGTAACTATAGCTAACGCGGTGCCCACGCAACCCGGAACCATTTCGGGATCGGTGAACGTTTGCCCCGGGAACACCGGCACGTACTCCATTACTGCCGTGAGCGGTGCTACCAGCTATAGTTGGTCGGTAACAGGCGGAGCGGTCATCAACTCCGGCAACGGAACCACTTCTATCAGCGTAACGTTCGCATCAAGCAACTCCACTATCTCGGTAACAGCAAACAACTGTGCGGGGCCGAGCGTTGTGCGAACACTTAACGTGAATGTGAACGCGGTTACCGTGAATCTCGGTCCCGCCCAAACACAGTGCGGTGGATCGGTAACATTGAACGCAGGCAACCCGGGCGCTACTTATGCCTGGAGTAATTCGGCCACCACTCAAACCATTTCAGTTTCTTCAACCGGGACTTATTCGGTGGTAGTGACCAATGCAACGGGTTGTACCGGGTCAGGATCGGTGAATGTTACCATCAACACTCCTCCCACTGTCAACCTGGGCCCTGACGTGACGCAGTGTGGCGGAACCGTTAGCCTGAATGCGGGAAATGCCGTAAGTTATGCATGGAGCAATTCAGCAACCACTTCTTCCATTTCAGTTTCTTCAACCGGAACTTATTCGGTTGTTGTGACCGATGGAAACGGATGCACGGGATCTGATGTTGCGAACGTGACCATCAACACTCCTCCCACCGTTAACCTGGGTGCGGACGTGAGCCAGTGCGGTGGTACCGTTACACTTGATGCGCAAAACGCAGGTTCAACCTATGCGTGGAGCGAATCGTCAACAACACAAATGATCTCTGTTTCCTCCAGCGGAACTTACTCGGTGGTTGTTACCGATGCAAACGGTTGCACCGGCAGCGATGTGATCAACGTGGCCATCAATACTCCTCCCATTGTTAACCTGGGTGCGGATGTAACACAATGCGGTGGTACTGTTTCACTCGATGCGCAGAACGCAGGTTCAACCTATGCGTGGAGCGAATCGTCAACAACACAAACGATCTCTGTTTCCTCCAGCGGAACATACTCGGTGGTGGTTACTGATGGGAACGGCTGCACCGGTACCGATGCAGTGAACGTGACCATCAACACTCCTCCCACCGTAACATTGAATATGCCCGGCACTTTTGCCTGCATCAACTGGAGCTCTTACGCACTCAGTGGTGGGTCACCCAGCGGTGGAACATATAGCGGACCTGGCGTTTCGGGAGGTAATTTCGATCCTGCTGCAGCAGGACAAGGCACCTGGACAATACAGTATGATTATACCGATGTTAACGGATGCCAGGGAACAGCCACTCAAAACATCACCGTTGACCTCTGCACAGGTGTAAGCAGTATTTTGAATGATGATGCCGTGAATGTTTACCCGAACCCCAGCAATGGAACATTTACCGTGAACATCAGCACTCCAGGTTTACAGCATGTACAACTGAGCGTGATGGATGTGCAGGGAAGAATGATCTACACAAGCGAAGTGTCAAACACAACAAATGAGTTCAACAGAACCATCAGCATTGAAGGATTGGCACAAGGCGTTTATACGCTTAAACTCCTCACCAATGAAGGTGTAGTGGTGAAGAAACTCTTCATCCGCGAATAAAATACCTATAGCATATAAAAAAGAACCCCTCGTCAAAAAGCGAGGGGTTCTTTTTTTGGGAAACGACAAACTAAGCGAGGTATACGCGCGCAATGATCCGCACGTTTCATTTTCTTCTCCCTTTTTTATCCCACTTTTCAACAATTGTTTCAACATTTAAAAATGTCCCGAAACCCTCTTGCAGAGCGGCTTTCCAACCGTCTTTGTTTTTATGCAATTGGTCTTTGATTAATTGAAAAAGCCCTTAATTAAAATGTTACCGGTCTAAATTGTCACGCGTTTGGGAACATACTTCCTCACAAACGCGTTAAACCAAGCAGTTCTTCAGTTTACTGCTCACATTTTGAAAAGGAGGTGCCCCATGAAAAATGATTACACGCAATCATTTTCTCCTGATCCGTACAATTCTTCAGGAAAGAGAACGGCAATGGTCCCTTACATAGGGATATCAAGCTGTAATGTGTTGTTGATCTGCTTATTTGTTCTATTTATAGGTTCCCAAAATTTACGCGCGCAATACTGCGGGCCCAACGTCCCTACGTTCAACGTCAACCTTACCGGCAATCCCAACGGGAGCTGGATAAGTCCAACCGTTCAACGTAACGATCAATGCTGCGGAGCCAATGCTCCCGATGTTTGCGTACAATTTGTAGTAACGCTCGATCCCGCATCGCTCGGCATCATCTTCAACATCTATTCGGGAGCAGTTCCTCCCGGTGCGCTGTACTACCAGATCAATTGCGGCCCACCCACCCCCGTAGGCGCGCCCATTTGTCTCTCGGGCGTTGGCCCTCACACGATCACTTTTTGCAAACCGGGAAACAACCAGAACCAATATATCATTACTTCCATAGGCGCGCCTTCCGTTTCAGCGAACATCGCGCTTAACAACGGCTGCTCAGGAATTATTTATGCAAACGGTTATGATGAAGCCACGCTGAGCTGGACCTCCGTTTATCCCGGCCCGCAAGGCACTTACAATTCTTACCTGAGCTGCACCACAGGTTGCGATACAGTTACCGTAACCGGTCAGCCCGGTTTCCCGCCTTACGTGGATTACCAGGTATGCGGAACTGTTCCCTGCACAGGGAATGTTTGTGATACCGTTCGTGTTTATTTTAATCCAACTCTTGCCGCGACCATCGTTCCGCAAAATCCTACAATATGTTACGGTAACACCACAACGGTGATCACCGCGGTCGGATCCGGTGGAACTCCTCCTTATAATTATTCCTGGAGCACAGGCGCCACCACGCAGAGCATCAACGCCACAGTTGGAACCTATACTGTTACTATCAGCGATACCAGTAATTGCCCCCCTGTTACCGCAACTGTTACCGTAACCGCTTTCGCGAATCCCATCACGGCCAATGCCGGACCTGATCAAAACGTTTGCTCGAATTCACCAACGGTGCAGTTGAATGGAACGGTGACCGGTGCGAATGGAGGTATATGGAGCGGAGGCAGTGGAATTTTTTCCCCGAACAATACAACACTTAATGCGACCTATACCCCTACCCCGGCAGAGATCGCGAACGGAACGGTAACGCTTCAACTTACCACCACAGGCAATGGCACATGCCCGGCCGACTCGGATGTAATGGTGATTCACATTCACACGTTCTCCGGCACTGCTGCGATGACACATACCGATGTGACCTGCAACGGCCTTAACAATGGTACGATCACGGTCTCTATGAGCGGAGGTTCTCCTCCTTATACTTTTTCGTGGAATATGAATCCTGCGCAAACATCTGCAACAGCAACAGGATTGGCCCCGGGAACATATACCGTTACCATCACTGATGCATTCGGATGCACGGGAACTGCGAGCGCTGCGGTAACACAGCCTCAACCGCTTTCTTTGAATACAGCAGGCTTCAGTACGAGCTGTAACGGCTCCTGCAACGGGCAGGCGGTTTGCATTCCATCGGGCGGGAACGGAAATTATTCGTACAACTGGATGCCGGGAAATGCGAGTGGCGCAAGTTATGCTAATCTTTGCCCGGGAACTTATACGGTGACCGTTACCGATCAATTAGGTTGCACCGCGAGCGATACCGCGATCGTGAATCAACCCACCGTGATCAACATCAGCACGAGTTCCGTTCCCGCACACTGCCAGCATCCTGACGGATCGGCTTCGGCCAATGCAAGTGGCGGAGTTCCGCCTTACACGTATACATGGACGCCCGGAAATCAATTCGGGCCGAACGTGACCGGTTTGCTTCCCGGAAATTATACAGTGACCGTAACTGATTTTAACGGCTGCACTAAAAATGCCCCGGTCATTGTTGGTGACCTTCCCGGTGTTGTTGCCTCCATCACCTCGGTAACGAATGTTTCCTGCGCGAATACCTGCAATGGCGCTGCGAGCGGAAATGCAAGCGGAGGAAATGGTCCTTATGCTTACTTCTGGAACAGCAGTCCTCCTCAAACCACCATTAATGCCACAGGATTGTGCGCAGGTTCCTATTCCTTCTATGTAGTTGACGGTAACGGATGCAGTTCCAATGCATCCACCAATATCACTCAACCTTTACCGGTAACTATCACCGGAACTTCCGCACCTGTTACGATATGCATTGGCCAGGGCACAACACTCTCGGCCACTGCAACGGGTGGAACCGGGAATTACACTTACTCCTGGAGTCCAGCGGGACCTAATGTTTCACCCACAACCACCGCCACTTATACGGTGATCGCGATCGATGCGAACGGCTGTACATCAACAGGGCAAACGATCACCGTCACTGTCCACCCCCCCATTTCGCTAAACGCCACAGGAAGTACCGTGACCTGCTCGGGCTCTCCCGTTCAACTCAACGCAAATGCGAATGGGGGAAATGGAGGTCCTTACAACTATGTGTGGATGCCCGGTAACCTGAATGGGACAAGCGTGACCGTTTCACCAACTGTGACGACAACTTACACTGTGACCGCCTCGGATGGATGTTCACCAAATGTTTCCATGACGGTTCCCGTGAATGTGGAACAGCTCCCGGTGGTGGCTTTCACCGCGAATAACACTTCGGGATGCACAGGCGCGTGCGTGCAATTCACCTGCACCACTCCTAACGCAGCAGCGTGGAGCTGGAACTTCGGAGATGGCGGTACAAGCAATATGCAAAATCCCCTGTACTGTTACAGCCACCCCGGATCATATGCAGTGAGTTTGACCGTGACCGGGAGCAATGGATGTTCGGCATCACAAACCAATAACAATATGATCGTGATCCACGCAAATCCTACGGCTGATTTTGCGATGGGTCCCCAACCCACTACGATACTGGAGCCGAGGATCTGTTTCCATGATCTTTCATCGCCTGATGTAACGCAATGGTATTGGAACTTTGACGATCCCAACGACCTGCTCACCAGCAGTAACCAAAATCCCTGTCATGAGTATTCCGACACCGGAAAATATTGCGCATCGCTCATCGTGCATAACCAATACGGCTGCTGGAGCACTGTAACGTATTGCCTGGTGATCCAGCCTTACTTCTCCATCTATGTGCCGAATGCCTTTACCCCGAATGATGATGGATTGAACGACATGTTCTACCCGAAAGGGAATAATATCTCACCGGATGATTATCACCTGTGGATCTACGACCGCTGGGGTTCGAAAATTTTCGAGAGCGAGAACCTGAATAAGGGCTGGGATGGCCGTGCGAACGGAGGTGATGAAATTGTGCAGTTGGGTGTTTACGTGTGGAAGATCCATGTAAAAGATTTTGAAGGAAAATCACACGAGCTGATCGGAAGTGTGTCGGTGATAAAATGAAGATCGTTCTTTATGGCTGATGGACGGGACGGCACCACCTGCGAACCGGAAGCCGGGCCAATGCGAAAAGCGTTGGCCCTTTTTTATTTTTCTCCCTTCGGATATTCGGGCTCCTCCCAATAAAAATCAAAATCCTGAAGTATAAACCGTGAAAGAATGTTTAATCTTTCATTAATGGAATCATCCGTGCAAATAAATGTTGACCCACTGTTCCAAGTATAATTTTGCACAGCAATAAGGCCATATTCACTTGTCCAAAAAAGGCTTAGGTCCCCATCAGCGGGAGGCATTGTCCGATCAAACCTGTAAACCCTGATATCCCTTTTTAATATTGTATATTCCTTTGATGATCGAAGATGAAAACCTACATTACCCCTTTTACCGGAACTTGGCTGATCCAGATCAAAAGAATAAACTATTTCGCTTTTGCCGTTAATTGTGGTCCACTTGTCCAGGTATTTATTTCCATTCACACTTCGTTCACAATAAAATGTATCTGTACTATTAAGGGATTTCCTCCTACTTTGGCGAAGTTCTATGTAAAATACTTTTCCTGAAGGATTTTTCACCTTTTCCCCAGAACAGGATATGAAAAATTCCAGGAGCACCGAAAGAAAAAATACGCCCTGTAAATATTTCATACTTTAAAAAT
>DATDFI010000056.1:0-17034 GCA_036522695.1 Bacteroidia bacterium
GCGCTCGGCATTCTTCAGCAATTCCACATTATCCACGTGCTCGTAAAATGTCCATGCAGTTGAGTTCAACTCATTCGCATTGTCCTTTGAATACTTATCGGTATAAGTAACCGCACTTTTTCCATAACTCAGCCAATCGCCCGCGCGCTTGAAACGATACATGTCTACCCGCAGGATAAGCTTTTCAGGATCGGTGATACCCGAGCCACGCACTTCCGTTTTCATTTTACTATAGGCCACCGAATCTGCTGCAGAGGTCATTAATGCCGAAGAATAAACATCTTCCAGTTTATTCAACACCGAATCGGCCGTATACAATTTTTCAAAATCAGCACGGTGCTTGAGCATGTACTGGATCTCGCGTGAAGCATAATCATTCTGCACTCCGTAAATGATCCTCCAGTTATAAGGCTTCGTGAGGTCTTCGTCCTTTTGAGTGGCGAAATATTTTTGCATTTCGTCCGCATATCCCTGGCAGGCTGCAGCCAGCATGATCACGTAACGTGCCTGTGTTTTTACATCGGCTTTCCCGCTTTCTACCTGCTTTTGTATGGTCACAAATTGGTTGGCAGGGTCCATCGCATTTTTTCCGAGCTGTATGAAGTCCTTGTAAAAATCGTCACGATAATCAACTCCACAGGAACGATGCACCAATTCACCTTTTGCATCCAGGAAGATCAATGAAGGATACGCACGAACGTTCCATTTTTTTGCCAGGTCAACGCCCTCGCCTTTTTCCATGTCGATCTCCACGTTGATAAAACTCGCGTTAAAGAAATCCGCCACCTCGTTCTTTGTAAAAACATTTTTCGCCAGCCATTTGCAAGGCCCGCACCAGGTGGTGAAACAATCCACGAAGATGGGTTTGTTCTCCCTGGTAGCTTTCGCAACGATCTCGTCCCACTTGCCTTCGGTGAAAGTGATGGAACGGTCCTGCGCGCTGGCAGCCATCGAAAAAACCAATGCAGCGGAGAAAATGAATGCTATTTTCATGAGTTCGTTTTTAAGGCTACCAAAGTTAAAATAAAGCAGAGAACAAAGAAGCATTTTCGTAATATTGTTTACCGCATCCTTTGAAAAAAACATTTCTCATATCCTTACTTTTCCTTGCGCAATTCCTCCCCGCGCAAACCACGCGTTTCCGTCACCTGATGGTAGATGACGGCTTATCACAAAACTCGGTGAATTGTTTTGCCCAGGACTCGCTCGGCTTTTTGTGGATAGGGACTTCGGAAGGCCTGAACCGCTATGACGGGTCGTCCATCAAAGTTTTCAAATACGACCCGCTCGATACCTCCACGCTTTCCACCAACAGCATTAAATGTTTACTGGCAAGAGGAAACAAATTATGGATAGGAACTTCAGGTGGAGGATTGAATTGCATGGACCTGTACACCGGCCGCATAAAAAAATATAACCACGATCCCAAGAACGAGAGGTCCATCATCGGTGATTTCGTTTACTGCATCGTTGCGTACGGAAATAAATTCCTCATCGGCACGGCCGATGGAGGGGCCGGGGTTTTTGATCCCGAAAAAGGCACTTGCACAAAACTTACTGCTGTTTCGGGAAATATGATCCGCGGGATTTGTCTCGACCACAGCGGCAACGCCTGGTTCGCATCGTGGGACGGGCAGGGTGTGACCATGCTCAACTTAAAAACCAATGCTGCAAAACATTTTCATGCCGATGGGACCAAACAGGGCCTCAACAGCGAACGCGCCCGGAATGTTTTTGCCGACAGCCGGGGCTGGATATGGGTGAGCTGCTGGGCCAGCGGGTATAATGTGATAGAACCTTCAACCGGCAATGTTTACAGCTGCCGCGACACCAGCTTTATCAAAAACCTCAACATCGGGCTTGTTTCCGAATTTCTCGAGGACAGCAAAGGCAACATGTGGTTTTGTTCAGCCGAAGGCGGGGCGATCAAATATGATTTCACGACAGGCGAACGCGAGGACTTTGTGAACGATGTGAACGACATGTATTCCATGAGCGACAATACCGCCTTTAGTGTTTTCGAAGACAAGAGCCACATTATCTGGATAGGGACCTGGCGTGGTGGCGCGAACATTTACGATCCCAAAACCACGCGCTTCGGCTGGTACCGCAAGAATACGAGGGACCCGTTACCACTCATCAATAACAATGTGTACAGTTTATTTCCCTCTAAAGATGGGATGACCTGGATAGGCACGGCCAATGGCGTTTGCGTTTTTGACCCGAAGAAGAAAACCTTTACACCTCTTCCGATCGATCCGGGTGATAAAGAAGCGCTCAAACCCAATTCAACTATTTACTGTACCGGGCAGGACGCTTCGGGTAAGATGTGGTTTGGCACGAGCGGGGGAGGCATTTACAGTTTTGATCCTGCAACAAAAAAATTCCGTCTTTATGAACCTTCCAGCGATCTTCATTCCATTTCCAGTTCATCTCCCTCCTGCGTGATCAGTGATGTGAAGGGAAGATTTTTTATCGGCACTTACAACAACGGGTTGAATCGCTATGAACCCGGCACAGATAATTTCACACATTATTTACCCGACACATTCAACACTTCTTCCATAAGCGGTGTGGGCGTTAGCGCGATGATCCTGCGCAGCGATGGGAAAATTTGGGTAGGAACATCGGATGGAGGACTGAACATTTTCGATCCCGACAAAGGAAACTTCGAGCGTTTCATGAATGATCCCAGGGATTCGAATTCGCTGATGGATAACAGCATTGCCAGCTTGTGCCAGGACCATCACGGGCGTTTGTGGATAGGCACTTCGAGCGGGCTGTGCATGTATGATCCCCAGCTCCGTAAATTTTTTCCGTATTCGCGTTTGCATGAATATCTGAAACAGGAAATAGTGTCCATCATCGAGGACGGGCAGGGCGACCTGTGGCTGGCCACGCGCAGGGGCCTTTGCCGCTTCAGCCCCAATGAAAATAACGCATTGCGCTTTTACGATGTGAGCGATGGCTTGCAAAGCAATGAGTTCCTGTACAACGGTTTTTATTCGCGTGACGGGAAGATCTGCATAGGAGGATACAATGGTTTCAATTATTTCAGCCCGGCCGAGATCAAGGACAATACGATCTTACCCAATGCGGTGATCACTTCTTTTACGGTGCTCAATCATCCTTACTCCCTGCCAAAAGATATTTCATACACCAAAGCCATCACACTCAACTACAGCGATTATTTCTTTTCCTTCCGTTTTGCCGCACCCGAATTCAGCAACACCAAAAAAAATATGTTCCGTTATAAGCTCGAAGGATTCAACACTTCCTGGGTGGATATGGGAAATAACGGTGCGGTCACTTTCACCAATCTCGACCCGGGCGAATACACGCTGCTGGTGGAGGCTTCGAACAACTGCGGCATCTGGAACGAGAATGCCACCGCTTTGAAGATCACCATCACGCCACCCTTTTGGCGCACCAAATGGTTTTACGCATTGTGTATTGCGATCATCGGCTTCTCGGCTTACAGTTTTGTGAAGTGGCGGGAGAAAAAACTGGTGATGGAAAAAACAGTGCTCGAAGAAAAAGTGCTGCAGCGCACCACGGAACTGCGCCATGAAAAAGAAAAAGTGGAAGCCGCACACAAGGACATCAAGGACAGTATCAATTACGCGAAGAAGATCCAGACCGCCATCCTCCCGCAGGATGAGCAGTTCGAAAAGCTTTTGCCCGGAAGTTTTGTGCTTTTCAAGCCCAAGGATATTGTAAGCGGTGATTTTTACTGGATCACGCTGGCTGGCGATGCGGTGTTGTATGTTACAGCCGACTGCACGGGCCATGGCGTTCCGGGAGGATTCATGACCATGCTGGGCACGAGTTTGCTGAACGAGATCGTAAATGAGAAAAAAATGAACGAGCCGGCTGCCATATTGAATGAATTACGGGAGAAGATCATTTCCTCCCTGCGGCAAACCGGGGCATCGGGCGAAAGCAAGGACGGGATGGACATGGTGCTGTGCCGGTTCGAAAAAAATAAACTCATCTATGCCGCAGCGAATAATTCGCTCTATATCATCCGTAACGGTTTGCTGAAAGAATACAAACCCGATAAACAACCCATCGGTTTTTACGGTGATGAGAAGAAACCCTTCACGCAGCACACCATCGAGCTAATGCCCGGTGACATGGTCTACACTTTTACAGACGGGTATGCCGACCAGTTCGGTGGAGAGAAGGGAAAAAAATTCAAATACCGGCAGCTCGAGGACCTGCTCTGCGATATTTATGCTAAACCTTTAAGCGAGCAGAAAAAAATCCTCGACACTACCATTGAAAAATGGAAAGAAGGCTACGACCAGGTGGACGATATACTTCTCATTGGGGTTAAAGCCGGATGAAATGAAAAATAAAATTCCTCTTCTTTACTTTTTTTTGTTGCCGGCCGGCCTGTTCGCCCAGGAAGATTTTTACAAAGATTTTCACGAAACGGATATTACGGTGCTTCAATGGAAAGATCCGAACTATCTGGTTGAAATAAGCTCTCCGGACACAACGCTTTCCAAATACACACTTAATCCAAAGCGAGATTACGTACTATATGCAATTGGACTGTGTGATCAAACCGGCAAATTCAAATGGGTATATAACCTGGAAGGAAATGTTGAAAGCGCAATGATCCTTCATGATACGCTATTTGTACTAAGCGGCAAAAGGGACAACTGGAAAACAGAATCGAAGGCCTGGCTGAGGCTTTTGCAATTTTCCCTGGATGGAAAATTATTGAACGAAAAAGAGCTCAGCAAAATGCAACTTGATGCACCCAACTGCTGGATACATGGCCTCTTGGACGAAAACGGGCATATTTGGTCGATAGCAGAATGGTACGGTGCTCAAGAAGTGCAGATCGATGGTTTAAAACTGCCTTCCGAAAAACTCGATCATTTCCGGCTCAGCGAATGGAACCGGAGCGGAAATACCCAACGTTCCTTCCTGCTTACAGGGAAAGAACTCCGGCTTGAGAAAAAAGAAAGCAGATCCGGGCGAATAGTATTGCTTTTTTCCGGTGAAAAGTGCAGGCTCGGATCGCAGCCAGTTATGGACGAAACGGGGATCTTCCTTTTTTCGCTGACCACAACAGATAATGACCCGGTTTTCAAATGCATCGGTAGCGGCCATGTGTCCGCAGAGCAACTCGGGCTTTCCGACCAGGGAATACTGGTTGCGGGCGACTTCCAGGGAAACGACCTCCTGGAATTCGAACCTTCTTCTACTATCGGGGGTGTCAAAGTTTTCGCACCCAAAAATTCTTTTCGTGACGAAACCGCAAGGAATGGTTTTATTGCGTTGCTCGATTACAACATGAAAATGAAATGGCTCAGGACCATGGAAAGCCATTGTGACGTGATGGTCACTTCTTTGAGCGCATTTCATGATTCCATTGTGATCGGGATCTGCTATAAGGACAACGTTGTACTGGATAACCGGAAGATCATTTCCCTGAAGCCCAAAACAGAATATGAATATTCGGATGCGGCCGTCTGCTTTCTTGACACTGCCGGCCACCTGTTTTCATACAAACGGGCCTGGAGCGAGCAATCAGAAAAGATCCGCGTACTTCTTTTTCCACAGCACATGGTGATAAGCGGAGAATTTCTTTACCAGCTAAAAATACTCGGCAGGCATTTTAAAAACCCTTCTCTCAACAGCACACATTTTATCTGGTATCGCAAGCGATGAAGCTCATTCACAATATCACCCCTTCCCTTCCCGATTTCAGGTACATCACTTTGAACGATTCGGCAAATTCGTAATTGCACCGCAGGCCGTTTATGGTTGCCATTGACTTCACGTACTCCAGTGAATTCACCGAGCCTTCATTCAGTATCGTATCAACGGTATTGAGTTGCTTAAGTGATTCCAGTTTCTTCTGTATACCCTGTGTACTTAGCGGCAGGAACATTTCGCTCGGCACCTGGTCGTGGTTGTACATATACTCATACTGGAACACACCTTTCAATCCCTGCAGCGAGCGCCTGAAGCGTAACGCAGCGTTCACCAATGTTGAGGTAATGATGTGGTCCTGGTGATGCGAATCGCCCGTGGTAAAAATATACGTGCTGCTCTCCATGTACTTATCGAGTTTAGCTACCGCATGGTTGAGGTTTGAAAAGCTCGACATTCCATCCTCAAAAAAACCAAGATCCACGATCTCGTATTTCGACCGTGCTATACCGAAAATATTCTCATAAATATGATCGATCGCTTTTCGCCTGCCCTCCTGCCGGTGGCCATGCGAAAGAAAAAGCACTCTCAAAAAAACATCCTCCGATCTTGAAACATGCTCCAGCACCGAGGAACAGGAATAGATGTCATCATCCACATGCGGAGCAACAATAGTAAAGTTTTTCATTTCATTCTGTTTTAAATTAAGTTACGGGGTGCACTACAAAATTAGGTCGCGCCAAATGCGCATTGCCCGCCAATTAGGCGAGCCGGTCAAAGCAATAGCTATAAGGGAAATTTTGAGAAGCAGGAGAGCATGCGCAAGGAATTAATTTCCCTTCTCCACCCAGTCACCGCCTTCTTTGATCAGCGCGATGAGTTCATCTACCGCGTTTTCAGAGGGAATGTTGCGCTTCATCACTTCTTTGCCCTTGTACAAAGTGATCTTGCCAATGCCGGTACCCACGTACCCGTAGTCAGCATCGGCCATTTCACCGGGACCATTTACGATGCAGCCCATGATACCGATCTTCACCCCTTTGAGATGAGAAGTGCGCGCGCGTATTTTGGCAGTGGTTTCCTGCAAGTCGAATAACGTGCGGCCGCAGGATGGACAGGAAATATATTCGGTTTTGGAGATACGTGTGCGGGTGGCTTGTAAAATTCCGAAGGCGGTGGAGTTGATAAAGCCGGTTGTTGGTTGTTGGTTGTCGGTTGTCAGCCAAACCCCATCCCCGAATCCATCGAGTAATAAGCCACCCAGGTCGGTTGAAGAGTAAAGCTGCAACTGCTCACCCGAAATTTTATTGTAGCACCGTTTGATGACCACAGGTGCATGGCACTTCCTTTTCAGAAGTTCAATGAACATGGCCCGCTGGTCCGGGATCGCTGTGACCTCATCCGTTTCGATCACCAAAACCACGGTTTCATCCAGGTCATCAATTTTATACTCGTGATCATTAAAAAGCGTCCACGAATCCAGCGAAACAAAATTCAACCGATCGTGCAATTTCTCTCCTCCCCGTTTTTTCGCCTGGTATTCGCAACGGGCACTCATCAATGGATAAACGCGGGGGTTGTGCTGCAGTTTTTTCCAGGTCTCATGATCGCAGATCAGCCCAAGCGTTCCGGGAATTTCAAAATCAATTTCATTCTTGCCGAGATAAATGAAATCACATGCCTGGTCGCTGATGTTCCATTTATCGAGCGGCACGGAATAATTATATCCCAACTGAAAAAAAGAAGCCGGAGTTATTTTTTGATTTTGTGAAAGATCAGCGATCACGCGGGGAACATTTGTGGCCCCAATATTCAAAACCTCTTTGGTTTTTCTTCTCAAGTATTCGAAAGGCGAATACGGAAGTTCGATCGCGGTTTTTTGTGATCTTGGTTCTTTGGAACTTCTTCCCTTATATCTTTCCGCCAGCATCCTCGCCACTGGAATTTCCAATTCAGGCTCTTCCGTTAATGAAACACGAATGGTATCGCCCAACCCATCCTCCAGCAAAGTGCCAATGCCCACTGCCGATTTAATTCTTCCATCCTCTCCTTCGCCCGCTTCTGTCACTCCCAGGTGCAAAGGGTAATTTTGCCCGTTCTCCATCATGCGGCTCACCAGCAAGCGGTAGGCCTGCACCATCACCTGCGGGTTGCTCGCTTTCATCGAAAGCACGATATCGAAATAATTTTCGCTTTCGCAGATGCGCAAAAATTCCATCGCACTTTCCACCATCCCCAATGGCGTATCTCCATAACGGCTCAATATGCGATCACTTAACGAACCGTGATTGGTGCCGATGCGCATAGCCGTGCCATACTCTTTACAGATCTTTACCAGGGGGATGAAACGTTCACGGATCCGTTCCAGTTCTTCATTATAGGAAGTATCCGAATAATCTATCGTCTCGAATTTTTTCCTGTCGGCATAATTGCCGGGGTTCACTCTCACTTTCTCTACCACACGTGCGGCAAACTCCGCTGCATTGGGCGTAAAATGTATATCCGCCACAAGAGGAGTTTTGAATCCCCCCGCGCGCAATTCCTTTTTTATGTTCTCCAGGTTCTTCGCTTCGTTCATACTGGGAGCGGTGATGCGCACAAGTTCACAGCCCGCTTCTATCATGCGTATGCTCTGCTCCACCGTGGCCTTCGTATTCATGGTATCGGTGGTGGTCATGCTTTGCAGGCGAATGGGGTTATCGCCACCAATACCCACCTCACCCACCATCACCACGCGCGTTTTAAAGCGGGAGTAATTGAAAAGATCGTTACAGTAAGGTTTAAAGGAAGTCATTTAAGAGTACAAAGATACTAAGAACCCACCCTATTTCCGCAGGTAACTTTTAAGTGCGGCATTGGCAAAAATGGTAGAAAGGATGATGAGCGCCCCGGCATAAAATGTGAACGACATGGTCTCGCTATCGCGGAAGATGAAGAAAGCGAACAGGATCCCGTAGATCGTTTCAAGGTTCAGCGTAAGCGAAACAGTGTACGGGCTTATTTCTTTTAAAATTTGCACCCCGATCACGAAAGGCACCGTGGTACAGCATATCGCCAAAACAAAAATGTAAAACCAATCGTGACTGCTCACGTTGAAAAAATCACCGGTGAAAGGTTCGGTCGCTATCAAGGCCACGCTCAGGCAAAACGCACAGCCTATCATTTCATAAAACGACATCACAGCCGGATCATGCGCGCTTTTTATTTTCTTTTTTTCCGCATCGATCACCCGGGGCATCTCTTCATTCTCCTCCACCTCTTGTTTCATCATCATCCCGTTGAGCACCGCCATGAGTGAAGACGTAAGGGCAGCACCCACGCCCAGGGCCATTCCCATCTTATACTGTGTTTCCACGTTGAAGATCATCAGCAGGGCTCCGATCACCACGAGCCCGAAAAATATCTCGTACCACAGGATCCTTCTCTTGAAAAAGACCGGCTCTATAAAAGCAGTGAATAAAGTTCCCGTAGAAAAACAAGCCAGCGTAACGGAAACATTGCTCAGCTTCACCGCCCCGTAAAAACAGATCCAGTGGATCCCCACAATGATCCCGATCCCAATGAACCGGGTTAAACTCCGGCCCGGAACTTTAAGCGATGCGCCCTTCGCCAACGCGTAAACCAGCATCCCGAACATGGCGATGAAAACGCGGATCCATACCAGCTTGATAAATGGCAGCGTGATGATCTTGCCAAGTACGGCCGTCCAGCCCCAGATGAATACGATAAAGTGAAGAAGTAAAAAATTGGTGGTCTTGACGCGGGTTTGCATAACGGTCCCGCAAAGTTAGAAGGACAAAATGAAACTCCAACTTAAGATTTTGAACGCGTAAGAAATTCCGCAAATCCATTTCTTAATTTTACAGGAGCATCTCATCTTTGTAGCATGAAATCAAAAAATACCGTCATGAAAAAACTTTTCTCAATGCTTGCACTCACAGCCTTGCTGTTGGCAGGTTTTCGTGCCAGCGCACAATGCCAGGCCGGCTTTACTTATAATATCAACGGCCAAGCGGTCACCTTTACCAACACCTCCACCAATTCCAGCCAAAATACATTTTGGATATGGAATTTCGGGGACAACGGTTACAGTTACACGCAAAATCCTGTTTACAATTACCAGTATGGTGGTACGTATGTGGTTTGCCTTTCCATGTACGATTCTTCTCTTTCCTGCAACAGCACGTTCTGTGACACACTTGTTATCGCAGGCCCATGCCAGGCAACATTCTCCTATTATTCAGGTAACGATACCGCATGGTTCACCGGGTATTCCTCCACCGCTACACCCAGCACCACTTATTCCTGGAGTTTTGGAGATAACACCTCCGATACCGGGCAGAACGTTATGCACGCTTACGCGAACAGCCAATACTACAATGTTTGCCTTTACATCAGTGATCCCAGCGTGCAATGTGCCGATACGCTTTGCCAGAATGTGTATGTGAACGGGAATTTTGTTTCGAGCTGCCAGGCTGATTTTACCTGGACCACCAATGGCAGCACGGCAACGTTCACCAATACATCAACCGGCATCAATCAAACCACCGGTTATCTCTGGAATTTTGGTGACGGGGGTTACAGTTACAATCAGAATGATACGCACACGTATCAATACGGTGGAACATTCAACGTATGCCTCACCATTTGGGATTCCATTCAATCCTGCAGCAGCACCACTTGTTATAATGTAACGGTAACTGGTCCGCCCCAGCCCTGCAACGCCCTGTTCACGCTTTGGCAGGACAGCAACAATATTTATAATTACTGGGCCATCAATTATTCCACCGGTGCCAATCCTATTACCTATACCTGGAACTGGGGTGACGGCTCTCCAACGGATTCGCTGCCTTATCCTTCGCATACCTATGCGCAGCCGGGCATTTACCCGATCTGCTTAACGATCAACACCGGCAACGGGTGCACTTCCACTTATTGCGATTCACTGCAGGTGTTCCGCTTAATGGCCAGCGCAGCGAGCAACCCGGTCACCATCAATGTGATCTCACCTACCGGGGTGAACGAGCAGCATAAAGATGAAATGCAGATCTTCCCGAACCCCGTGAGCGAGTTGTTGTTCATCAAAGGGTATACCCCCGATTCGCATTATATGATCTGTGATGTAGTGGGCAATTTGGTTAAAGAAGGCATTCTCCATAGCGACAACATCAGCGTGAATGATCTTCCGAAAGGAATGTACCTGCTGAAATTTTCCGGCAACGGTGCTGGAGCGGTGAAACGGTTCATTAAAGATTGAGTAGCGCGGGAAATCCGTGACCACTCGAATGAAAGGGGCGCTTTAAATTGGGGAGGCGCCCCCTTTCTTTTTGTGGAGGCTAAAAAATTTCAGGATGCAGGGGCATTTGAATACTTTTGCGATAGTAAAACCGTTATGCTCCAATGAATCGCTGGAATTATGTCTTACTTTTTGCTTTCGTTTTTTCGCTCCATGCGGGTGCACAGCGTTTCAGGGCGGGCGTGATAGCGGGGGCGGTGGCCTCGGATCTTGACGGTGCGGATTTTAAAGACCATGATGATGATTTCCATAAGGCGGGATTTACGGGCGGTGGTTTTGTGAATGCTAAACTTTCGGATAAAAATTCCGTTCAATTCGAGATACTTTGCACCCAAAAAGGGAGTTACCAGCCCGGGGATACCATCGATCCATCTTATTATCTCCTCAAACTCGATTACATCGAGGTACCTGTCATCTATCGCCATCAATTACATATACAGGTGCACTCCAGGTCAACCGACCGTTTTGCTTTTGAATTCGGGCCTTCGTTCGGAGCTCTTTTTCACATTCACCAGGAAGGCTTGCTGATGGACAGCGGTGGCAGTTACACCAGCAGCTATTTCGACAACAGCACTTTTAAACGTACCGAACTTGCATTGAATGCGGGCATCTGTTTTTCGATCACGAAAAATTTTCTTTTCGATGTTCGCTACCAGAACTCTGTTATCCCGGTAACCAAACACGCGCTTCCTTTTAATACCTTCTTCTGGAAGAGCTTTACCAAGGGCGATAACATGGTGTTCTCCTTCACCCTGCGTTACATGTTCCTGAACGAGAAAAAGTCGGAATAAAGTTCACCTTTCGTTCATTTTCGACCACTTGACCGATTTAATCGGCCAATTCACCTATTTGGTCGAAATTGTCGGGGTCTAAATTTGCTTTTAGCAAAGTCGTATTCTACCTTGCATAGTCGAAAAAATCAGCAGTTTTCCCAATTAAAACCTGCCCCAATGAAAAAAATTTATGCCCTTTCTGTAATCGCTTTATTCATATTCGGTACCCGCAGTTTTGGACAAAACTGGGTGGACATGATGCTGGATCCTCACGTGAATTTTTATGACGTGCAAAAAGCCTTCAACAGCTGGTATGCGATCCACAAGAAAGAAATTCAGCGCGACCAGGAAAAGCGCGAGCAGGATGAGCGCAACCGGAATAATTCAACGGCAAAAGGTAAGTTGCCGGGTGAAGGCCCCGGTGAGATGGAAGGCGCATGGATGCTTTACAAACGCTGGGAAGCTTTTGTGGGCCCCCGGGTATTTCCTTCGGGCGACCGCATGCAGATGTATAATGCGATGAACGATTATGCACAATCGCAAATGAATTTTAATGGCCCGAAAAACCAAAACAACAATAATTCCAATCAAAAATTTTCGCAAAATCCCAATGTGCAGGCCGGTAACTGGACGCTGCTTGGTCCGACCAATAGCATCCCGAGCGGTGGAGGCGGTGCAGGCCGCGTGAACTGCGTACGAGTTGACCCGACCAACTCCAACACACTTTACGTTTGTTCACCCGGTGGAGGTTTATGGAAATCCACCAATGGAGGCGGCTCCTGGACCATGTGGAATACAGATGGGCTTGCATGCATTGGCGCATCGGATATCGTGATCGACCCCACCAACACACAGGTGATGTACCTCGCTTCCGGTGACGGTGATGCAGGTGACACCTACAGCCTTGGTGTTCTCAAATCCACTGATGGTGGTGTTACATGGAATGCCACAGGACTTAGTTATGCGGTATCGCAGGGCTTCAGGATCTACAAGATGATCATTGACCCCACCAACACACAGATCCTTCACGCTGCTACCAACAATGGAATTTATCGCACCACCAATGGCGGAGCCAGCTGGACCCAGGTTCAAACAGGGATATTCACCGACATTGAATTTATGCCGGGCACGCCCGCAACTGTTTATGCTGTTCGTTACAGCACAGCGGGTTTTTATAAATCCACCAACTCGGGTGCGAGCTACACCAACATCACCAGCGGGTTGCCTGCAAGTGGTGTACTGCGTTACGCGATTGCAGTAACAGCTGCTTCTACGGGTACTGTTTATCTCGTGGCCTGTAACAATTCGAATTACGGTTTCCTCGGTTTTTATAAATCTACCAATAGCGGAACAACTTTCACACAAGTTACTGTTTCATCGCCCAGCAACCTGCTCGGTTGGGCAAGTGCAGGCAACGATACCGGTGGACAGGGCTGGTACACACTCAGTATCGCTGCATCACCCACCAATGCGAATGAAGTGGTGGTTGGAGGCGTGAATATCTGGCGTACCACTAACGGAGGAACAAGCTGGACGCTGAACGCACACTGGACCGGGAGCGGTGCACCTTATGTGCATGCCGACATCCATGATCTTTACTGGCTGGCAGGAAGCGGAACCACGTATTGGGCCGGCTGTGATGGAGGAATTTTTAAAACAACCAACAACGGAACGGCATGGAGCGATCTCAGTAACGGAGGTCTTGATATCGGACAGATGTACCGCCTCAGTACTTCGGCTACCAACTCAGCTCTTAACATGAGCGGCTGGCAGGATAACGGGACCAGCAAAGTGAACAGCGGAACC
Source organism: Bacteroidia bacterium (assembly GCA_036522695.1). Taxonomy (GTDB): domain Bacteria; phylum Bacteroidota; class Bacteroidia; order JADZBD01; family JADZBD01; genus DATDFI01. The sequence goes on from DATDFI010000056.1 coordinate 13,549, forward strand.
TGGACGGAGGTCCTGGGTGGCGATGGTATGGAATGTATCATCGATTACTCGAACGCCAACATCATGTATGGTGAGCAATACCAGGGCAACATCAATCGTTCAACCAATGGAGGCGGCACCTGGAGCACTATTGCAACAACAAGCGGAACCGGTGCGAATGGCCAGGGAAATTGGGTAACGCCTTACATTTTACATCCTACCACGCCCACCACTATACTTTTGGGAAAAGGCGCTTTATATCGCTCTACAAACAGCGGAACAACATGGACTGCTATTGGTGCAACAACCGGTGGAACGGGGAACATCGTGCAGATGGCTTACGCACCTTCCAACGCCAATTATATTTATGCGGTTAAGCAGGATGCGATCTTCGTTTCTTCCAATGGAGGAACTTCTTTCACTAACGTAACAGGAACTGTTCCTACTACCAATGCCTTCACTTATGTGACCGTTTCGAATACCGACCCGCTTAAGGCATGGGTGACCATTTCCGGCTACAATTCAGCCAATAAAGTATTCATGACCACCAATGGTGGAACAAGCTGGACCAATTATTCTACAGGTCTTCCTAACCTCCCGGTGAATTGCGTTGTATACCAAAACAGTTCGCCCGATGGTGTCTATGTGGGAACCGATGTTGGTGTCTATTACCGGGACAATACACTTACAAGCTGGGCTCCTTTTTTCACGGGTCTGCCTAATGTAAAAGTGGATGAACTGGAGATCCAGTACACTGCCGGAAAGATCCGTGCCGCGACATACGGAAGGAATATGTGGGAATCGAACCTGTACTCTTCAGGTTCTGCCGCTCCTGTTGCCAATTACACCTCCAACTATCAAACGGGTTGCCCCGGCATACAGATCCAGTTCACCGATATGTCGGCTTTCAATCCAACTTCCTGGAGTTGGAATTTCCCTGGCGGAACGCCTTCCACTTCAACTGCACAAAATCCCTTGATCACTTATAATACGGTTGGAACTTACCAGGTATCATTATGGGCGACCAACATCAATGGAACTGATTCTGTTCTCCACTCCTGGGTAACGATCAGCAGCACCGTTCCGCTGCCTTTGGTAGAAGGTTTCCAGAATGCGCAGTTCCTCCCCGCCAACTGGTATAAACTGGATGCGAACAACGATAACGTGTACTGGCAACGCAGCACAACAGTAGGAGGATATAATGCAAGTACTGCCTGTTCCTATTTCGATAATTACAACCTGAACGTTGCGGGATCACATGATGAGATGTGGACACCGAAATATAATTTAACAACGCTGAGCACCTGTTCGCTTACGTTCGATGTGGCCTATGCGAGGTATGATGCAACATACAGCGACTCGCTTGAAGTACTGGTATCCACCAACTGCGGACAAACCTGGACCTCTGTTTATCTTAAAGGAGGAACAACCCTGGCCACCGCACCCGATTATACTGCAGCTGCATTTGTACCCACCGCAGCGCAATGGAGAACGGAAAATATTAACCTGAACGCATATGTTTCATCCAGTACGTTCATGGTCTCCTTCCGCAATCGCGGACGCTACGGGCAGATGTTATACATCGACAACATCAATATTACCGGTGCACCTGCCGCACAGGCCCCCGTTGCTGCATTCACCGCAAGTGCAACAACTTTCTGTAAGAACTCTTGCATCAACTTCACCGATAACAGTACTAACAACCCGACAAGCTGGTCGTGGTCGTTCCCCGGTGGAACGCCAACCAGTTCAACAGTGCAAAACCCGACCAGTATTTGTTTCAACACAGCAGGAACCTATACCGTGTCACTTACTGCCACCAACTCGAACGGAAGCAGTACCACTACGCAGGTACTTACGGTTAATCCTTTGCCGACTGTAACTGTAACACCTAACACTTCGGTTTGTACAGGAGGAAACACTTCACTCACCGCAGGCGGTGCCACCACCTATTCATGGTCGCCTGCAACCGGCTTGAGTGCAACAACAGGCGCAACGGTGACCAGCACACCAACTGCTACAACAACCTATACGGTTACCGGAACAAACGCGAACGGATGCACCAACACCGCAATGGTGACCGTAACGGTGAATCCTTTGCCTACCGTAACGCATGTTCCTGCCGCTCCTTCTTATTGTTTTGGCGGATCGGTAAGCATCACCGCGAGCGGAGCAAATACTTATGCATGGTCACCGGCAACCGGCCTTAGTGCTACAACGGGCGCAACCGTTACAGCTAACCCTACCGTAACCACTACATATACGATCACGGGAACATCTGCTGCAGGTTGCACCGCAACAAATACGGTGACCGTAACGGTGAACCCTAATCCTACCGTTACTGTTACTCCTAACCAATCCATCTGTAACGGTTCAAACACTTCGCTCACCGCAAGCGGTGCCACTACTTATGCGTGGTCGCCTGCTACAGGATTGAGTGCAACAACGGGCGCAACAGTTACCGCATCACCAACCGTGACCACAACTTATACAGTGACCGGAACCAACGCAAGCAGTTGTACCGGTACGGCAACTGTTACCGTAACCGTGAAGCCTTTACCTACGATCTCTCATAATCCTGCAGCGCCTTCTTATTGCTCAGGCGGATCGGTGAATATTTCTGCCAGCGGTGGAACTTCATATACCTGGGCACCTGCTACGGGATTGAGTTCCACAACCGGTGCTAACGTTACTGCATCACCTACAGTTACCACTACTTATACTATTACAGGAACTGGTGCCAACGGATGTACGAACACAAATACGGTTACCGTAACCGTTAATCCTTTGCCTACCGTTACAACCAATCCTTCCGCCCCTTCTTATTGCACGGGCGGATCCATCAGCATCACCGCAAGCGGTGCGAACACTTATGCATGGTCGCCCGCAACAGGACTGAGCGCAACTACGGGCGCAACCGTTACTGCATCGCCTACTGCTACCACTACTTATACCATTACAGGAACAAGTGCTGCAGGTTGTACGAATACCACAACCGTTACCGTAACGGTGAATCCTTTACCGACCGTAACCAAAAATCCTGCAGCACCAACAATTTGTAATGGTAATTCGGTAAGCATTACTGCGAGCGGTGCCAGCACATATGCCTGGGCGCCCGCTACAGGATTGAGCGCGACTACCGGTGCAACGGTTTCCGCCTCGCCCACTGTAACCACAACATACACTATAACCGGAACAAGCGGTGCGGGATGTACCAATACTACTACAGTAACGGTTACCGTGAATCCTTCTCCAACGGTTACGCTTTCACCGTCTTCTCCTTCATACTGTGCCGGGGGTTCGGTTAGTGTGACGGCAAGTGGCGCGAACACTTATGCATGGTCGCCTGCTACAGGATTAAGTGCGACCACTGGCGCAACGGTGACTGCGAGTCCCACTGCTACAACAACGTATACGATCACAGGAACCAGTGCTAACGGCTGTACAGGCACTTCCATCGTAACGGTAACAGTTAATCCCTTGCCTACGATCACAGCAAACCCCTCT
>DATDFI010000057.1:0-7770 GCA_036522695.1 Bacteroidia bacterium
AGGGTCATAATGCCGGTGAGCGCGGTGACCTTTATTTAACGGTGAACATCATCCCGCATCCCTTTTTTAAGCGCAGCGGTGACGATCTCGAACAAACTTTATCGATCGGCCTTTACACCGCTGTGCTCGGTGGAAAAGCAAAAGTGAGCACCATCAGCGGCCACCTGCTGGTGAATATCCCTGCCGGAACACAAAACGGGAAAATTTTACGATTGAAAGGCAAAGGCATGCCGGTGTACGGGAAAGAAGGCAGGTTCGGGGATATGCTTGTGAAAGTGAATGTAAAGATCCCGGAACATCTAACACCGGAACAACTGGAACTCTTTCGCAAACTGAAAGAAACGGAAACACACGAAACGCATCACGCATAAAAAAATCACGCCATGGATATTGCGCTTTATCATGCCCCGCAGGACACCCTCGATGAGATCCTGGAAAATATTTATGACACCGAGCTGCGCTTTTTAGCAAGTGAGCTTTTCAATTACGGGTTTCACGATGCATCGGAACTGGAGTCGGCCATTAACAAGGCCCTGCGCGTGTGCCGGAGCGCGGGGATAAGTGTGCGCAAAAATTTTAAACCGGTATACACTTATAAAGATGAGGTGCTGGTGTGCGACTGGTACCTTTCGGACCTGGGACGAAAGCTGGTATTACTGAACGGGGACCCCAACAATCCTTTCGTGGCGCAATTCCAGGTTAAACTCATTACGAGAGGCTGAACCTCTCAAGCTATTATCTTTTCCTTTTTCTTCTTCACCGGCAACGGCTTTTTACGATCGCTGGCGTTGCCGAGGTATTTTTTAGAGATGTCGATGCTGAACCTGTCCACCGTGATCGCCATAAGCCAGGAAATAAAAATGGTGAGGGCGGCCGTGAGGGCGAGTACAAGCATTCCAGCTTTGTTATAACCCATGGCAGGAACAAGTTTGATCATCATGGGGCAGGAGAATGCACCGATCACAAGGGGATGCAGGAGATAAAACGAAAACGAAATGAGACCCAGGAAGCGGAAGATCCTTGTGCTGAATAATTTCTGAAGACCCGGTGAGATCACAACCGCAGTAACCAGCATCATGGCACCCGCTGTATGAAAAAGCACATATGCAAAACTATCTATCATCTTTTGCCCGAAGCTCCATTTGTAAACAAATTCCCAAAAGCCGTAATGCGCAAAATTCAAAGAAGGATAGGAGCCGAGAAACAATCCTGCAATGATCAATGCAGGGACCAGGACATAATTTGCGTTCAGGTGTTTCCTGCGCTGCATAAAGGCCTCCACATCATTCAGCATCATCCCGCATACAAAACCTATGTAATAAAACGCCTGGCCGTTGAGTGCAAGAAATACGAAGATGGCACCGAGAAAAATAAAATATACTCCTTTCCGGCTGGTAAAATGGGTCACTAAAAGCAAACCGAAAACAATGAAGGACCCGAATAATTCCAGTTTCATGGTCCACATGCTGGTATCATAATCGGCACTGCCCAGGAACATCACATCTTTAAACATATACTGCATCAATGTTCCGAATGAAGGATCCATGGGCCATAAGGTCCCCAGCCACCAATCGCTGTGGGAGATCACCGCGGCCTCTTTGTGCTTGTAAAGAGAAAGATTGAGTAATATATAAGAGAGAATAAGCGTGAAGGCTACCGGGATGAACAAACGCGGGAACCTCCTTTTCGCGGCCGATGACACGATAGAAATATCCTTTTGTTGCCAGTAACGCCTGCTCAGCACATAACCGCTCAGCACAAAGAAGATCGTAACACAAAAATTACCGTTCGTTAACACATTGAGAGGGCTCGCATAATACCAGTGCTCGAGGGTTTTGGTATGAAAACGTACCGGGTTGTTATCATACGCGCCCGGGTAAAAAGCCAGCATGAAGTGGTGGCCTAATACCATGAAGGCAGCAATACCCCTTATTCCTTCGAGGTAATTGACCTTAGTGCCGGTTTGAAGGGTTGCGGCCATAATAATGGAAAGTTAAAATCGATTTATCATTCAGACCGAATTACAGGGAAAATGGTTGCACTTGACCCGGCCGTATCATTCTTTTGTGCCGGTCTTGTCCGCCTTCATCCACTTCACAAAATACCGTTTCGAAACATCCATGCTGAAACGATCAACTGTGATGGCCATGAGCCACGACAGGCCCACCGTCAGGATTATGGTCAGCGCAAGGTCGATCATGGCTGCGGTATTGTACCCGAGCTTTTCAGCGGTGCCCAGGATGAAGTGCGCGGAGAAGGAACCGATCACAATGGGATGCAGCAGGAAAAGTGAAAAGGAAATGAACCCGAGAAAAACAAAAAAGCGGCTGCCCAGTATGCGCTGCATCAAAGGGGAAAGCAACACAGCGGCAATAAGCATGGCCGCGCCCAAAATATGTATCACATCAAAACGCATGAACACATCCTGGCTCGTGATAAAATCCCACATGTGCGGGTGCGTCCAGCCCAGCGAACAAAAAGAACCAAGAAAAAGACCCCCGAAAAACAATACCGGCACCAGCAGCATCCTCCACCAGTTATTTCTTCTTTCTCCCGCCAGGCCGTTCACTCCGTGCAACATGATGCCGAGTACGAAAGCGATATAATAAAAATGCTGGGTCGCAAAAAAGTAAACAAGTAAAATGCAATAGATAAAATATTTTTTACGCGTATCGTGCACGAGCGCAAGTAAAGCGAACACCAGTAAGGAGCCGAAAAGTTCGGTGGGCATGGTCCACATGGTGGTGTCAAAACTGCTATCGCCAAGGAACATCACCCGGTAACCGAGAAATTTCAGCAAGGTGCAAACGGAAGGATCGGCACTCACCAGCGTAGCCATCCACCAATCGCTTTTGGTGACCTTTGATGCTTCCACATAATGATAGATGGAGAAGCGGAGCAATAAAAATGAAACGACAAGCGCAAAAGCGATGGGAATGTAAAGGCGAAGGAATCTCCGGTGCGCTGCCGAAACCAGCGAGGAGATATCGTGCGTTTGCATGTATTTATGACTGAGTACATACCCGCTCAGCACATAAAAAATGGTGACGCAAAAATTCCCGTTGGTTAAAACGCTGAGCGGTGAGGAAAAATACCACAGCTCCCAATCGCTGCTCATATGCGCACGCGCCATATTGCCATCGAATGCTGCCGGATAAAACCCGAGCTGGAAGTGATGCAGCAGCACCATAAAGGCCGCCACACCGCGGATGCCTTCGAGGTAACCGATCTTGGATCGCTGGGGTTCTGTCATTATCAAGGACGGAGCATTTCTACATGAGGGATATGATCTTCTTCGTACTCTTCGCCAACCGTTTGAAAACCGAATCCTTCATAAAATCTTTTGAGATAACATTGTGCGCTTATCCGCACCGGCACTTTCCCGTATTGCTTTTGAATAAAATCCAGGCACACCTTCATCAATTCCTTTCCCGCGCCCGTGCCGCGCACTTCGGCAGTGGTGACCACGCGCCCGATCGAGACCTCATCGTACGAAACCCCGGGCTCCACGAGGCGCGCATAAGCCACCAGTTTGCCGTCCCCATGGTATCCCATCACGTGCCAGCTGCGTTGGTCCTTGCCATCGGCATCCTGGTACGGGCAGTTCTGTTCCACCGAAAAAATTTCGAGACGTACATGAAAAATACGGTACAACTCCTCCGTACCCAGTTCACGAAAATGTTTGATCTGCCAGTTCACAAAAAAGGTCTATTGTATAAACTTAGAAAGAATTTTTCGTTCCAGCGGACCGTAACAAATAAAAGCCATGCCTGCGCCAAAGCTGTTGGCTATGAAATCGTAAATATCGGCTGTACGGTCAACAAAAAAAGCGCCCTGCATGATCTCCAGCGAGCCGCCATAGGACACGCAAATGACAAGCGCGAAAATTTTGGCGTTACGTTTTAACAAGGGGAGATCATCCAGCAAAAGAAAGCCGCGCGTGAGCAGCAGCATAAGCACAAAGAATATTCCTGCATGAACGAACTTATCGAATTGGAGCAGCTCGAGAAAGGATACGTGCGGGAGGTCGTGACCCGGGATGGAGCACAAAATAAAAATGAGCACCGCCCAGGCGAATGCCCATTTTAATTTAGAGAAGAACATGGTTGAATGATCTGTTACTTGATTGCGGCCGCAATTCAACAATGGATCACTGCCCGATCAGGTTCTTATAATCTGCCGCACTCAAAAGCCTGGATGCCTCTCCCGCATCTTTCATTTCCACCTTTATCATCCAGCCGTCACCGTAAGGATCTTTGTTCACGCCCTCCGGATTGGTGGTGAGCTTGGGGTTCACTTCCGTCACCTTGCCGCTTACGGGCATAAAAAGGTCCGATACGGTCTTCACCGCTTCAACAGTGCCGAACACGGCTTCTTTCGCCAGCTCCTCGCCCTCGGTTTCGATCTCCACGTAAACGATATCACCCAGTTCGCTCTGCGCAAAATCAGTGATACCGATAACAGCAGTGTTGCCTTCGATGCGGACCCATTCGTGGTCCTTGGTGTACTTTAAATTATCAGGGAAATTCATAGGTGTAAATTTTCGCCAAATATATAGCAAATCATAAATCCTGAATCCTAAATCCCAAATTATTTACTGCGACAGTGTAAACCGTATGCTCACACCGGAATTGATATTGGAAGTATTAAAGCTGGTGGAAACTGCCGGGTGCGTGATGATCTGGTCGTAGAACAAACGTATGTTCAAACGTTCGCTCAGTACATAATCGGCCGAGAGCTTGATGGAGATGGTGGTTTGCCCGGCCGTAGGCTGCGTTACGTTCTCCACCACTTTGCGGATCACCGTTACGTTCCTGCGAATGGAAAGATCACACTTCAACACCAGGTCGCTGCTCTTGGTGTTTTTTTGGTTCTTCTTTTTCTTCATGAAAGGAATGGGCACCTGCGGAATGCGATAACCCGTTCCGAAAATATATTCGTGGCTGTTGAGCTCGGTCACCTGGCTGTTCGCAAAGCTCAACGCGATGTTGCGCTCCTTCTTGATCTCTACGTTACCCGTGATCTTGTTGTTCATTGCCATATCCACTTTAATGAGCGGGCTGAACTGCTCGGAAATGCTGATGGTATTGATCTGCTGGCGCACGATAAGATCGCCAGTGGCGTTATGCCCCGACTCACCTCCATTGGACTCCTGGTATTCGAGGTTAGTGGTGTAATTGTAACTGAGAGCCGAGCGATAACCGTGACTGATGGTAAATGTCTTGAAACGCTTTTTGATGAACGGGATCTTCGCCAATCCATCGTAAGTAATGCGCCAGTTCGGTTTGGGAATGGATGGGAATGTTTTGAGCGCGTAATTATTTTCGTTGCCGCCCGAGTAAGCCGACAGGAACGAGAACATCATCACTTCCTGCTGTGTAGCGCCATATCCATCCCAGTAACCGGTGTTGAGCAAAGTAGAAGAATTGAACGTATTCTGCTCGTGAAGTCGTGTTGAAATGGTGGCGCGGTTGTTCAGGAATTTCTCGAACGTTGGCGACACATAATCCTTGCCTTGCTTTTCGAATGCCGTTTTATACGAGAGGAACGACATGCTGAATGTTCCGTTCTCACTCGGGGTGAGGTGCTGGAACTGATCTGAAAGATTATTGTACTGGAAAAATTCATTGAAGCTCTTCGATTCGTTCCGGTTGGCCGTCACCTCTATTTTGAAATCCGGTAATGGCTCAATGTTAGCCCGCCCTGTAATATTCTTCGTACTGGTTTTGGTGAATGGAGTATTCGTCATCGCTTTGGTCATCAAGCCGTCCTTCACAAATTGATCGCGCGGATCACGTTGATCCCCGAACACAAATCCTGCACCGGGTGAAAATCCTGTTCCGGTGAATGCGGTGCCGGGATTCATCCCGAGGAACACCGGTTTATCCGTGAAGCCGGGCAATACCATTCCCCCGTTGTTAGTGTAGGTGATGGATGCATTCTTCACCATCATGAGGGTTCGCAAAATATAATCGAGCACTTCGTACTGGTTGTCCTTCGGCTTTTTCTTGAGCGTGTCGGCAGGATTCTTGGGCTTGGGAGGAGGCGGAGGTGTAGTGTTAGGGCCCTTGCCATTGGAACTGTTCTTTTGCGCGATACGCTGGTTCAGCTTTTTCAGGTACTCGATGTGATTATAGAACGAGGTGAAATTCATCTGCACGTTCAGCGTTTTCATATTGTTGTTCTGCAACGTATTCCCGAGCGAATCGGCCAGGAACGATGAACGTATCCAGTCATAATTGCTGTTGTAGCCGGCCGTGGCGGTCACCCAATCCATCAGCGGGAACTTATTGATGGGAACGGTGTAGTCGATCTTCACCTTCTGGTTGTAATGCGTATTGGTACCGAGGTTCTTAACTTCATTCTTCACCGAATCCTTTTTAACATCTGTGTCGATCTTACCGAGCGGCTCACGCACCTGCCCGAGGTTATCGGCCGAATAAACAAGCTTCAGCGATTTTGCTATATCATAATTCAGGTCGTAGGAACGGATCCAATTCCAGTGTTTTTCATAAGTGGTGTCGATCAGCAGGTTCACATCACCGGTAGTGTTGCGCATCAATCGTTCGCTGTAATGCCGGTCCATATCCGTCAGGAATGAGAATTTATTCGGGTACGGGAAGAAATTGAAATCGCGGATCAGCGCCAGGCTCTTGGGCTGGAACAATTTCACTTTCGCGAAAGGTTTGATGTTCTTGGGCTGTGCGGTAAAGTTGTACGTAAATCCACCCCGGTAATCCTTCACCAGGTAATGTTTCACCGTAAAGCTGCGGTTATACAGCTCGGAGTACGATGCATTGAATGCAAAGTTCTCGATGTCCCAGATGTGCGCCTTGGTTTGATTCTTACCCCGGTCCTTTTTCACATTGGTAAGGTTGATGCTTCGCCTTCGCGTGTAATCCTGTGTCTCGTGCTTGATCGAATCCTTGTATACCTGCGACAGTTCGGGGTTATGATAAAGGTTACTCAACAGGATGTCGGGGTCCTGCGGGTTGTATTGCGGGTTGATGCGTCCTTCCGAGAAGCCCATGAACAAAGGGATGTGAATATTGTATCGTTGCGGGATGAATTTACCCATCTCGAGCTGCGAAGAAATATCGTACTGCATCACCGTTTCCTTTTTGCGTTCACTTACCTTTTTATCGATACTTCCCCAACCCGGTGTGCTCATGTTACCCGAAACGCTCAGTGTACCCCAGTCGGCAAGCTTGGCCGTAACGCGGGTAGTGGCAGCCCACCCGCCATTCTCATCAAAATCGGTAAGGCGTAATTCATTCACCCACACCTCCGCGCACTTATCTCTTCCATCATCACCGGGAGTGGAAACGGTTTTCTTCGGGTTGCGGATACCGATCATGATGGTCTTGATCGTACTCAGGTTGGGGTTTCCTTTGATGCGTATGGTACGCGCATACCCGTTCTCATCGGTGATGTATGTAGTGTATTCGCTGTTGAGCGAGTACCCTGTGATGTGCTGCGCGAGTTTGTCGTTACGCGATTGCTTTGCATTTTGCAGATCGGCAAACACAATGTCCATATCGTTCTCCAGCCTCCACACCCGCCTGCGGTCATCATCGGTGTTGTTATTGTAATTGCCCGGTGCAGTGATGTACAAAGGAATTTCGTATTCGTAATAATTGTCGGTGTAGTCGGTGCCGAGGCGAACGAACACGGTAAGATCTCCATCGCGCAAGGCATCGGTGCCGGGGAATGACTCACCGTGAATGAACATTTTCAATTTTTTGTATGAACGCACATCCAGGTCAACGT
>DATDFI010000058.1:0-11595 GCA_036522695.1 Bacteroidia bacterium
GTAACGTTTGGCAATGTATCAAAAGGGATGTCGGTTTTCATAATGGTGCGATGATTCGAATTGCCCACGAAATGATAATACTCTATCAAAGGAACCGGGTTCTCCTCGTTCTGGCCAAAACTTCTCAGGTCCTTGCTGCGAATGTATTTTTGCTTCCCACCGTTCAGCTTGCCCAGCTTGGGAGCATCCGATCTTTTCAGGTAAACCGCATATTCGATAGAAACATTTACAGTGGCACGTATTTCGGGCCGGGAAATATGAATGGTGCCTCGCTGCAATGAATCTGTTTGAGAAAAAACATTCACTGCAAAAGCGAAAAGGAAAAGAGCGATATTAAGGGGTATACGCAATACTGAGGTTTATTTTCCAAAGGCATTACAGAAAAACACTATCGCCCCGAACCGCTGCCCAATACGGTCCGGGGCGAAACCTGCCCCACTGTTCATCCATGTTCCATATTCATTCATTACTCTTCTATTTTCAATAATGATTTTATCTTTTCTACAGATGATATTTCATCCTTAGGATAAGTGGTCATCTTAAAATTTACCGGCCCCGAACGCTTACCCGCTCCTGCCACCTCGTCATCCATGCATACCGCAAGATCGTTATCAAGGGTCACCGTCCATATCACACTTTTGGATGATGGATCGTACTTGAAATCATTGCATGGATTCCCGCTGTACGTGAACAGGGCATTCCGCTGGCGATCCACCAGGTAAACGGCATAAGAGGTTGATAATTGCTTGCCGCTGTTATCAACGAACGAAGCCGATACAGAAGCGCCCTTGGGATAATTTTGCGGGCTGTCGCAATTAAAAACCCCAAAACTATTTATGCTGAATACGCGAAACACTTTATCCCCCGTCTTCATACTTTGCATTTGCTTTTGTAATTCTTCCTGCTGCTTTTTCTTCAGCTCCTGCAATTGCTTCTCATATTCCTCCTGCTGCTTTTTTATCTGGAGCACCAGTTGGTTGTATTCTTCCTGCTTTTTTTGCTCCAGCTCCTTACGTGTGTTCAGCTTGGTGGTATAATCGCTGAATTTAGTTTTGAATTGCTGCATTTGCTGGTCGTAATTCTTTCCTTCGAAAACGGGGTAGGCCACGATGCTGCGCTTATCGTTCCCTTTAGTAACCGTAACAATGTAGCTCCCCTTTACTGTTCCTTCTTTTAAGGAAATATCCTCCCATTCGATCGTATAAAGATCCGACTTCACATTTTTGTTCTCATCACCCACCTCGAACACCACGCTTTTGTACGAGCTGAACTCCGGGAATTCTTTAGGATCGATATCGAGGTTGAATGTTTTTTTCTTTGAATTCACCTTTTGGGGCTCCATGGGCTTATTATCCTCCATCTTTTTTATTTCCTGCTGCATGCTCTTGATCTCTCCCTGCAATGCCATTGAGCGATTTTGCTCTTCAGCCACGGTTTTTTCCTGCTGCTGCTTAAGTTTGGTCAGTTCAGGATCACCACTTTTCAACGAGTCGTCTTTTACATAAAAAGAATTCTCGTTCTTTTCATGCACGATCTTATCCTTCCCGATGTAGTTCCAGTTCTTCGCAGTGGTATCGAGGTTGTAAAGGTTATACCCCGCACCATCCTGCAGGGTCGCCATCTTCACTTCTATCTTGCGGTCGTGGTTCACTTTCAGAATTTTCCCGTCCTGGAAAGCATAGATCTCCACCATCCCGGCCGACTCGAACGTATACTTCATGCCGGACGAATCGTAGGTCATGGGGATGCCGCTCACAAAAAAATCAACGGGATCATGAAACTCCCGGTAACGCACATTCACTTTTCCACTGATCTTATTCCCGTTCGCATCCGTAAAAGCTTCCTTGGGGATCCTGATCTTCGACCCGGTTTTATAATTCAGTTCCGAACCCTTGTCCGCATCCACGTTATATTCTGCAAAAGGAACATCCACCCCTTTTAAAGGAGGATGAATGAAAGGGGCATGCCCGAGGTCCTTTTGTGAATGATCGTAAGTAAAATCATTGTTCGTATTTTGTGTTTGCTGCACCTCCTGCTTTACCGGGTTGCTTTCATTTTGCGGTTTATTGAACTGCAGGTAAACGATGGCAGCAACCGTTGCAACCAGCACCGTTGAAGTACCGGCAATGAAACTCCAGTGTTTCCAGAAGGGTTTCTTCACCACCGTATAGGTCTTCATCAGCGAACCGAAATCCCTGCGCTTTGCGATCTCCTCCGGGCTGATCTTTTCGCGGTTGATGTTGATCTTTCTTTTCATTTCTTTTGTTTATATATCCCTTTACGGGAAAAATGAGTTTATTTTTTTGTCAGGATCTTTTTCAATTTCTCAAGTATGCGATACAACTTCACTTTTGCATTATTCTCGGTAATGTTTAAGATCTCACCGATCTCTTTGAAAGGCCGTTTTTCGAAAAAGCGCATCTCCACCAGTTGCAGATCTTCCTCATCCAGCTCCGCCACCGCAACAGCAAGCCTTTGCCCGTATTTTTCAAGGTTAGTTTCTTCCTGCATGTCCTGCATCATATCGCCCAACTGCACATCATCAATGTTCACTGAGCGCAAGTGCTGCTTTTTCCTTAACAGGTCGTACACCTCGCTTTTGGCAATGCGGTACAACCAGGACGAGAACGGAACACCCTTATATTCGAACTTGTGAAGATTGGTCATGGCTTTTAAGAACACCTGCTGCACCACATCAAAAGCCGTGTCCTTGTCGTCAATACGCTGGTAGATGTACCGGAAGATCTGCTCGTGGTATCGATTATAGATCAGCTCGAAATGTGCTTTGTCCGATTTAGCCGCCTCTATTACGGCAAGCTCCTCGGCCTGGCGCTCGTTGCTTACGTGATATTTGCTGACCACCTCCATGAATACAGGTTTGTGAACCTTTTCATTAACGTTTACTTGAGATGGCAAGTTACTCATTATACCCTGTTTTGCCTTTATAACGTAAGACGGTGAAAAAGATACATGGTCACTGCATTACCCTTGAAGTTTTGTTAAAAAGCGAAAAATGTTGCCTTTTAACGCGTTAAAAAGGACGATTTCGGGGATCCCGGCATTCCTTTTGCAAGGATTAAACCATTAACTGCCCATCGTTGTCAAACCCTTAAAACAGCACAGTCATGAAAAACATACGATGCTTCACTTTTGCCGGGCTGATGCTTTTGGCTGGCAGCTATAAGGCCTTTGCGGGCGATGCCACTACAGATAGCACCGGGCTGGCAGGGGATCAATTCAGCCTGCAAGGCGCTCTCGATCTTTTTAAAAATTCTACCTCGCTCGAAGACTTTGAGAAAAAACTGAACACTGAAAGCAACGGGGTGAACAACCTCGACCTGGATGGTGACGGGCAGATCGACTACGTACGCGTGTTGGACAATATGAAGGATAATGCCCACGCCATTGTGCTGCAGGTTGCGGTAACGCAAACCGAAGCCCAGGATGTTGCCGTGATAGAATTAGAAAAGAATGGGAATGAATCTGCTACCCTGCAAATAGTAGGCGATGAGCAATTGTATGGCGACACCGCCATTGTTGAACCTTTTGATGAAAAGGAAATGATCAACGATAAAAGCGGCAAGGGTCCTGGAGTGAATGTGAACATGCACTTCGGAATTTGGGTGAACGTATGGTTTTGGCCCTGCGTGCGCTTTGTTTACGCGCCTGCTTACGTGGTTTGGGTTTCGCCCTGGTACTGGCACCACTATCCCATGTGGTGGTCGCCCTGGCACCCGCATCCCTGGTACTGGCATCACCAGCATTGCATGGGCTATTACGGGTTCTATCGCCCCGTTTATGTGCATCGTACCATGGTGGCTTATGGAGTCTATCGCCCCATCCATCGCACTTCGGTGGTGGTGGTGAACCGGAATAAAGTGGCGTACAATAATTATCACGCCCAGCACAACGGCAACCCGCACGGTAATTATAATGGCCCGCACACTAATAATGGAGGCTCAAATGGAAAAACTTACCAGCAGGGCCAGCATGGCAATGGGGGAATGGGCGGCACACAAGGACCGAGAGGAAATGGAAATAAGCAGGGCGGAAATCATGGAGGAGGAATGAATGGGCCTAAAGGTGGCGGGCACAACGGTGGTGGTGGAAATATGCATGGAGGAAATCATGGTGGCGGACAGATGAATGGCGGAAATCACGGAGGGGGCCACATGAATGGCGGTGGCGGACACGGAGGTGGAGGTGGTCATGGCCACCGGTAATTCGTAGAATAAAAATATTATTGCAAAGAAGCCCGATCTAACCCGGGCTTTTTTCATTTATGCATCTGCTTATGCTGCTTCTGCAACTCATGCTCCTTCCGCTTCTCTTCCTTATAATCCAATGCAAAATTGCTGTGGCCGGAAGTTTTCTCGCAATACACTTTACGGATCTTTTCATTATCGAGCACCTGGAAACTCATGTTGCAGGGACCCGTGATGAGATGAGCGTATTCTTCAGGAGTAAGAATGTTGGCTGCATTCAACATCCACTTATTGAATTTAGCTTTCGAATCCTGGTCGAGGTGCACATAACTCATTTTCAGGAAAAGTGCGAGCAGTTCGTGGTTGGGATCCTTTTTAAGCGCGTATGGTCTTAAAAGGTTGAGTGCCCGCTTTTCCTGGCCGTGCCAGATGAAGAAGCGGGCCATACGTAAGGCAAGCGTATCAGGCATGTGATGCGCACTGTAATAATGGTAAATATGATTTACGCAGGAATTATGCAGGTCAGTGAATGTATCCTTCGCCAGGCACCAGGCTGCTGTTTTGAAATAATAATTGAGGTATAAATATTTAAGGCTGTCGGCATTCACCTCGCCTGGCCGAATAAGATTCAACTCGTGAAGCATCCAGTTGGGATCAGTGAGTGTATCGCTGTCCAGTTCCCTGTCCTTTCCCCACTTATCCAACAGGTACACCATCAGGTTATATTTTGCTGCGCTTCGCGAGCCTTTGTAAAGCGCCTGTTCCTTGAGTTCATCATACCAAACTTCTTTATGCAAAGTATCCTCCAGGATGTTGCGGTATTTTATTTTAAAATAGAACTGGTTACAGAGTAATTGATTGCAGGCGTGATTTTGGAGAATGGGAAGAAAAAGGAATGAAGTATCGCAATGCCCTTCCAAAACCTGCTTATACAAAAATGTTTGGCGAACGAGCAGGCGCTGAACCACGCGCGTTGGAGGATTTTTAAAAAGTGAAAGGCTGTCGAGCATCTCGCGGTATTGCTTTTGAGCAGCGAGCAATCGCTCATCAAAACTTACCGTGGGCATGTAGCAAATGTGGATCACCGCTCTTCTTTCTTTCGCAAGGATATTTTCAAGATTGAACGAAATGCTGTCGATCGCGAGTTGCTTTTTGATGTCTTCCTTCTTCATGGCCGACCACGAAGCATAGCGTGTTGTTTTCAATCGTTCGAAAAATCCCTTCCAGTCCTCTTCCACCTGCACCAATTGGGTGACGGAATCTTTTTGGAGTGATTTCAATACAGCTATGATAGATGCAGACCGTTTTTCGGCCAGTTCCTTGTTTTTTTCGAACGTTCCTTCCACAGATGCATACGCTGAAACTTTTATCCCTACTATCCTATTATCCTTCAGCGAAAGCGAATCGATAAGCGGGGCAATGTCTTCGATGTGATAATCGAATTTATTCTTCTCGAAGGGAACGGTAAAAGAATATTGCAGGGTATCCTCGGGATAAACAAAGGGCTTATCGGAAAGGTCGGAGATGTAAGACAAGGGTGTTATCTTTTCGAAAGGCGCCCCGCAAAAATCAGTGAAGTGAATGATACCGCAAACACGCTTATGGCGAAGGATCATCACATCAAGCTCATAGTACGCAGAATCATTCTTCGGTAGTTTTCCCAGCTTCCAGTCGTTTTCGATGGGCCATTGCGGAAACTTTTTGAACAACACTTCGGGTATTTGAGGATACTTCTTTTTAAACTGGAAGGAAATGATGTCGTTGAATATCGTTTGCCGTTTCCACCGCCTGAAGATCCTATGCTGGTGACGCCACTCCTTACGCATCTTCCATTTATAAAGCGGCTTACGCACTTTGCCATTGGCAATGCATTCCCCGTTACGCCTGCTGGGCCGCAGAAAATAATTTTTATTACCGCATTCGTAATCCGTGTAATCCACCGATTCGAGTGCAAGCCCGTCCTTCCATCTGCGTGTTAATCTTTTGGTGAGTGCGTTATTACTGCAGGTAGCATGAACGTACCCGTTGGTGTCCACATAAAAATCCAGGTCATCTTTCATGGCATAAATCGTCCCGCACTCACGGCAGCGCCTGTACCGTTTTTTGGGGATCTTTAAATTCCACTCATGCCTTCCCTTGTGTTGCCTGCGGCTCACCTGGTCCATGTATTCCAGCGCATAATCCATGGTATCGGGTTCGGCATATTTGAACATGCGCGTATTCTCAGGAAAAACGAATTTGCTTTTTACCTCGGCAAAGACCTGCACGCATTTTATGGTGTTGGTTGCGCGGTCATACGTAAGTGCTACTCCCGTGACCTGGTATTTCGGGTATTTCATGTTCTGGTAATGTCGCTTTGATCTTACCCAGGCCACCACCATTTCATTGGCTGCATCTTCATACGTTTCGTTGATATGTGTTTTTTTGATCCGTTTGCTGCGACAAGGAACGAGGATGGGAATGCTCACCACATTTTCACCGGCAAAATAATCGAGGCCACCGTAGTGCGTGACGCGCTTTTGCGGGGTGGAGAATTTTTTCTTTTTCTCGTTATGGCCCATTGTCCTCTCTTTCACCAGGTAATCGCTGTGATGCCTGGCCGCCAGGTAAAGAATGGAGTCATCGATCAAAGTATAGAGGCCATTCTCGCTGCGGATACTGTCGATCTTGGTCTTTACGAGGAACTCGAGGTACTGGATGTTAAAATGATTGGGGTCGATCTTATCATCGGGATCCTGGGCGGAAAGCAATGAAGGAAACCCGGATGCAAAAAAAAGAAACAAGAAGCATTTACACTGCCTCATAAAAAGATCGCGTTATAAAAATGTGATACATAAAGTTAAACACATTCTTATAACGCGAAAATCACAGAAGGTTACAGCCTACCTGCCGCTGCCGTCCGCGTTGTTTTTCATTGGAAGTTTTTTATTTTGACGCTGGCGCTGGTTCTCCATGCGCTTCTTTACGGCCTGCATCCTGAATTCGCGCTCGGCTTCGTAAAGTTTTGCCACTTTTTTTACGGGAAGTACGGTCTTGAATTTTTCATTGTATTCCCTGAAAAGCTCGGTTTCCTGCTGGCGCAGGGTGATCTCGTTATCGATGCGCGTTTCCACTTCCTTGTCGTTCATCGCATCGATATCCTGTCGTTTGGGAGTATCGCCCAGAATTTTTTTACGCAGGTCCATGCGCTTGCTCTCGAACTCATTATACACCGGCCAGAATTTCTCGGCCTCCGCTGTGGTGAGTTGGAGCTTTTCGGAAATGAAACCCACTTTCATGGCTTCCATTTTTTCCTTTCGCTGCTTTTGCACCTCTGGCGGTGTTTTTTGAGGAGGCGTTTGCTGTGCGAATACCTGTAAACTGCATGCCACAAGTATCATCGAGATCGTTCTTTTCATGGTAATGGATTTAAGGTTAATGATGCGGGTGTTTGTATGCTTTGGACGGCAGCCGCGGATAAAGGTTTAATTGAATTACGCCCTTTCGCCTGTATTTTTATCTTTACGTGCATGAAACGCGCCATCCACCTTCTCCTGCTGTTTTGCCCGCTGGTGATCCTGGGTCAAAAACAAGGGATACAATTCAAGATCCAGTACCTTCCCGAACATGTTTATTCCCAAACCATAGACCAGACCGTACACACTGAAATAAGGTCGGGTGGAGATAAAAAACCACGTATAAACACCAGGCAAACACGCACCCAGGCGGTGATCAAAACGGGTAAGCTGAACGGCAGCGAATTCCCGGTAACAATGGAATTTGCTCACAGTACCGGTAACCAGGAAAAGCAGCCCATTCCTGACGGAACGATCCTTTTCGGGAAAATAAGCGAGGGAAAAGCCCCTGTTTTTGATTCCATTTATTCTCCCGACATGGATAACGAAATAAAGAAACTCCTTCTCCAGAACCTGCAAAGCATCATGGTGCAGATCCCTTTTCCTGACGCGGAATTAAAACCGGGGGAGAAATTCACCCAGGAGATCCCTTTCAGCCTGCCCATGGCCGGGGAGACCATTGTTATGCTCATTCGCATGACGTACAAACTAAAAAAAGTCGAAAATGGACTCGCCTATTTTGATATAAGGGACCAGGTAACGTTAAAAAAAGGAAGTGATAAATTTAAGGTCAGCAGCAGCGGAAAAGGACAGGGTTCATTCGTTTACGACCTTTCCAGTCATTTCCCGACCGAATACGATGCCGGCCTGAAACTGAAAATGAAGGCCAATATATCGGGTACTGTGACCGAAGTGGAGATGGACAACTCCACTCACCAGCAGATCACGATAACCACAGTTCAGTAATTTTTCAACCTCAGCAGGGTCTCCTCGAGCCTGCTTTTCGCGAGAAAATTATTTTCAAGGTCGGGGGAGAATGGGACGGCAGTATCGAGCGATGCGCAGCGCATAACGGGAGCATCCAGTTGCTGGAAACAATTTTCGGTGATCACAGCGGCCAGTTCCCCTCCTATTCCACCGGTGAGTGTGTCCTCGTGAAGGATCAATGCTTTCCCGGTTTTATTCACTGAATCAAGTACAGCCTCCCTATCATAAGGCAGCAAACTGCGCAGGTCGATAAGATCGGCTTTTATTTCCGGGTGCTTGTTCAATATTTCTATGGCCCAATGCACCCCCATCCCATAAGTAATGATGGAAAGATCATTTCCTTCGCGCAGGATATTCGCTTTGCCGATGGGTAATGTGAAATAATCATCGGGCACTTCCTGGGTGATGCTCCGGTAAAGCGCCTTGTGTTCGAAGTACATCACAGGATTAGGATCTTCAAAAGCCGAAAGCAATAATCCTTTTGCATCAGCCGGGAATGCTGGGTAAACGATCTTTAAGCCGGGCACATGAAAGAACCATGCCTCGTTACTTTGCGAGTGAAAAGGTCCTGCTGCCACTCCCGCGCCCGTGGGCATGCGCACCACCACATCGGCCGGCTGCCCCCAGCGCCAATGCGCCTTTGCGAGATTATTACAAATTTGGGTGATACCCTCCGAAACAAAATCAGCGAACTGCATTTCCACCATGGCTTTATGCCCATTGATGCTCAGGCCCAAACCGGCACCCAGGATCGCACTCTCGCATAAAGGCGTGTTGCGCACACGTTCCTTCCCGAACTCCTTCACAAATCCTTCCGTGATCTTGAACACACCGCCATATTCAGCAATATCCTGGCCCATCAGCACCAGGTTTTGATGCCGGTACATCGCCATCTTCATTCCATCCGAGATGGCATCGATCAAACGCTTTTCTGTTTTGCGGTCGGAAACAGGATCGGTTTGCCTGAAAGAATGAGGGGCATACACATCATCCATCTCGCGCTGCGTATCCGCTTTCACCTTCTCTTCTGCAAAAGCGAGCTCCAGGCCCTTTTCAATTTCCTCTTTTATCTCCGTACGATATTCATTTATGCGCTCTTCGGTAAGAACATTTTCAGCCAGCAACCACCTCTCATAATTCTCCACAGGGTCTTTTTTCCCCCACTCCTCGAACATCTTTGGAGGAACATATTTTGTCCCCGATGCTTCTTCATGCCCGCGCATGCGATACGTCATGCACTCGAGGATGAACGGCCTGGGATTTTCGCGCAGTTCCTCCGAAATAGTTGCCACGGCATCATATACTTCCAGGACATTGTTCCCATCCACCTGCACGGCATCCATCCCGTAACCAATGGCCTTATCGATGAATTGCTTGCAGCGGAACTGTTCGTTGCTGGGGGTCGACAATCCCCACCCGTTATTTTCTATAGCAAAGATCACCGGCAGTTGCCATACGGCAGCCACGTTGAGCGCTTCGTGAAAATCACCTTCGCTCGCACCGCCATCACCGGTATAAACAAGCGTAATTTTTTTATTTTTCTTCAGAAGATTCCCCAGAGCAATACCGTCAGCCACGCCCAACTGCGGACCGAGATGCGAGATCATTCCAACAATATGGAACTCCTGGGTGCCGAAATGAAAACTGCGGTCACGGCCTTTGGTGAACCCGCTCATTTTTCCCTGGAACTGCGCAAATAAACGGTTGAATGGAATTCCCCTCACGGTGAATACACCGAGGTTGCGATGCATCGGCAAAATATATTCATCCTTCGCAAGCGCCATGGCTGCGCCCACCGAACTCGCCTCCTGGCCGATCCCCGAGAACCATTTGGATATCTTTCCCTGCCGCAACAACACCAGCATTTTCTCCTCTATCATGCGGGGCTTTAAGAGCTCGCGGTAAAGCGAAAGCAGGGTTTCATCTTTATACTTTTTGCGGTTGTACTTTATAGGTGTTTCAACGGTGATCATGGTACGAATAACGAATAATTACGGATCTGCGAGCAGGTTATAAAATTAGGAATCCTTTAGAGATCAAATTTACCAGCAAATGTATCATTAACTTGCATTCGTAAATTCGCATTTATTCACTATTCGCACACGCACTAAAATTTAGTAGATTTGTGCTTCCGTTTTTCACAAAATGAACCTGCAGGAAATAGCCGTAATGATAAGCCTGGCCGCTGCCGTGGGATACCTGGTGTACCGCACGCGTGAAACCCTGCGTAAAAAAGATTGCAGCAAAGGCTGCGGTTGCGCGGGCGAAATTGTAAAGCATAAAAACCATTCTTAAATCTTTTCCCATGAAAGAGATCACCGTTAGTGAATTGAAACAAATGAAGGACAACCACGAGGATTTCCAGCTCATTGACGTGCGTGAACCGCACGAGGTGGAAATTTCGCAGATAGGCGGTGAACTTATCCCCATGGGCGAAGTGATGAACAACCTCGATAAAATTTCGCGTGATAAAAAGGTGGTGATCCATTGCCGCAGCGGTGCGCGTTCGGGCGCGGTGGTGCAGGCGCTGGAGCGCGAACAGGGCTTCACCAATCTTTATAACCTCAAAGGCGGCATCCTGGCCTGGGCCAACGAGATCGATCCGAACGTAACAAAATATTGATCTCATTGAGCGAACTTTTTCATCACCTTTTCCAGCTCGATTTTAAATGGCTGTTCAACGAGTACGGCAATGCCATTTACGCAGTGTTATTTATTGTGATCTTTATTGAGACCGGGGTGGTGCTCTGGCCTTTCCTTCCCGGTGATTCGCTTTTGTTCGCTTCCGGTTTGTTTGCGCGACTCGGCTTCCTCAATATCGGGTTCCTGGTGATCTTATTGTTCACTGCAGCGGTACTCGGTGACAATTCCAATTACTGGATTGGCCGGCTGATCGGCACGCGCGTGCTCAAATGGAAATTTCGCGGAAAAAATTTAGTGAAACAGGAATACATTGATAAAACACATTCCTTTTTTGAGAAGTATGGTGTAAAGACCATCATCATGGCGCGCTTTGTTCCCATCGTTCGCACCTTCTCGCCTTTTGTGGCTGGCACGGCCGAAATGAA
>DATDFI010000059.1:0-4085 GCA_036522695.1 Bacteroidia bacterium
AGAAAGAGTTAAGCTGGTCCACCATGGTGTTGATGGTGTTCTTCAGCTCGAGGATCTCTCCTTTTACGTCCACCGTGATTTTTTTCGAGAGGTCACCTTTCGCCACGGCCGTTGTCACCTCAGCGATGTTACGCACCTGCGCGGTGAGGTTGGATCCCATCTGGTTCACCGAGTCGGTAAGATCCTTCCACACACCGGCCACGCCTTTAACTTTCGCTTGTCCGCCCAGTTTTCCTTCTGATCCCACCTCGCGGGCCACGCGTGTCACTTCCATGGAAAAAAGGTTGAGCTGCTTCACCATGTCGTTCACCTCTTTCGCAATGCGCGCGAATTCGCCCTGCAGGGTATGATCACCGATCTCCAGCGACATCTGTTGCGCGAGATTTCCTTTTGCCACCGAGGAGATCACGTGTGCGATCTCGATGGTGGGATGCACCAGGTCGGAGATAAGGCGGTTGAGTGATTCCACACCGGTGGCCCATGCGCCTTTGGTGGCGGGTAACTCAATGCGTTGATTGAGTTTTCCCTGGCGGCCTATCGTGTTTCCAGCGCGCGTGAATTCTTCCATCATGCGCTGGTTGGTGTCAATGATATCATTGAGCGTATCGCATATCTTTCCGCTGATACCGACCTGGTCGAGCGGCATGCGTACGTTAAAATTGCCATTCTTCACTTCGGTGAGAACGCGAAGCAATTCCGCTGCATCGATCACACCGGATATCTGCTCGATGTACTGGCGATCCAGTTTCGGGTGAATATCCTTCTCCTGCTTTTTATCTTTCAGCAGTGTGTCGGTGCGGGGATTTTTTTTGTCCTTCCCGTTGCCGTTGGAATCCCCGTTTCCGAGCTTGGAGATGGCTTCTTTGAGCAGCTCTTCCCTGTTCACGTTCTCGCTCTTCTGGAGGAGACCATTTCCGTTCGGGAGCCTTGGCGCCCTTGCTTTCTTCTTTCCCATGATGTAGATTTTTTAACGCGCTACTCTGTAAGATCTTCCAGGAGGAGGTTTTTGCTGAAGTGCGCGTTCATGCTGCAAATCACGAAGAATAAATCATGTTCGCAAAGCAAATGCTCGAAAAAATGAGAGGAGAAATCAAAATTGTGTATTTATTTCCCCACTTTTAAATGGCTTAGTTTTTGCGCTTGATTCCAAAGGAGAAAAAAATAACCCTCCACTCTTGTTTTCAGATGTATGTACACTTAAATTTGTGGCGGTAAGCATTTTTCTTCCTTTTCACCCCGCTCAAAATAGTTAGAATCAAAGGCCGAATGATCCGATCTTCAGGCAGTGGACAAACGTATATGTTCAGTGTCGACGATACCCGCACAGAGGTCTCCGTGAATCTCACGAAGATACTGGTGCTGTTCGGTCGTTTAGGACCTGATACCAATGCGCGCCAATTACCGGCTACTCTCGCGCACATCGAACCGCTGATCTCCGAATTGGAACAAATGCGTTTAAAAGATCCCGCTTTCGATCTTATTCTCCGTCAAAGCATAGAAGTGCGGGAGAAACATTCCAAAGTGTTTCGTATACCGCAGGTGCTGCTGGCCGATCCTACCATTGAAGGCCTGCGCAGCGCCAACGCACAACTGGCTGCGCGTGTAGTGCGTTCGTATTGCCGCATGACAAAAAAAATATTCCAGGAACTGGGGGCAAAGGCAACCCGCGAACTTTTAACCGAAACGGTTAACGATTGCCGCCTTATCGCTTCCGCGCTTCGCGAAGAAGAACCCAAACTCATCGAGCTCCTCTATTGGTGCGAGATGGAACTGCGGAGGCAATGATTTTTTTCCACTGACACTTTCACGTACTATTTGAAATTTGGAACGCACTTTGCTGCCACTGCCATGGTATAGCAAAGCAAGATCGTAATGTTGGCCGGGAAATGTGAGATAGGATGTTCGGGGTATTATTACCCGCAATGGAAAGGGAAATTTTACCCGCGCGGCACCCCGCCTGCGCGGTGGCTGGAACATTACAGCCGCGTATTCAATGCCGTAGAGCTTAATGGGACCTTTTACCGCACGCCCACCCTTGAAAGTTTGAAAAAGTATTTCAATGCCACTCCAGGGGATTTTCGCTTTTCCGTAAAGATCAACAAGTATATCACGCATATTTTAAGAATGCGCGATACAAAAAGCATGATCGCGGACCTTATAAAGCTGATGGAGGACGGGCTTGAGCATAAATTATCAAGCATACTTTTCCAGCTGCCTCCTTCTTTTGCTTGTAACGATGAGAACCTGGGGCTGCTGCTTGAAAATATTCCCGCTGGAGCCAGGCAGGTCGTGGAGCTGAGACATTTATCGTGGAGAACAGGGGGGGTAGATTCCTCATTCAAAAAGAAGAATATAACATTTTGCAACAGCGATTACCCGGGAATCAAGAATGAATTCATTGCCACGTCCTCTGAATTTTATATGCGCTGCCATGGTGTTCCCGATCTTTTTAAGAGCTCCTATAGCGAGGACGACCTGGAAAGGATGGCAAAAAAGATCCCCCCGGGCTGCGATAAATACCATATCTTTTTTAATAACACGTATTACCAGGCGGCCTACCTGAATGCAAAGTCTTTGATCGAAATGATCAATTGCAGTAAGAAAGCGAATCCCTTAACTGACAGATCATGCCCGAAGGCCCATCCATTGTGATCCTCAGAGAGGAAACGGCTTCTTTTGCCGGGAAACGCGTGCTGGAGGTGAGCGGGAATGCGAAGATCCCGCTGGAAAGATTGAAGGGTAAAACAATAAGGTCTTTCCGGAGCTGGGGCAAGCATTTTCTTATTTGTTTCGATAAATTTTACCTGCGCGTTCATTTTCTTCTTTTCGGTTCCTATCGTATCAACGAGAGAAGGACCTTCCCGCCCCGCATGAGCCTTTTATTCTCCAATGGAGAACTAAATTTTTATAACTGCAGTATTAAATTCCTGGAGGGTGACCCGGATGATACTTATGACTGGTCGGTGGATGTGATGTCGGATGAATGGGACCCGCGCAAAGCAAAAAAGAAACTTCTTGAAAAGAAGGAGGGAAACGTAAGCGATATCCTTCTCGACCAGGAAATATTTTCGGGTTCAGGAAATATCATCAAGAACGAGATACTTTTCCGGATAAGGGTCCACCCGTTGAGCACGATAGGTTCTCTGCCGCTGAAGAAACGAAATGAGCTGGTGAAGGAGGCGCGCAACTACAGTTTTGATTTTTATGAATGGAAAAAGGTCTTCCAGCTCAGGAAGCACTGGCAGGTGTACAAGCAGAAGATGTGCCCACGATGCGATCTTCCGCTGTGCCGTACCTATCTTGGAAAAACTTCGCGCCTTACCTTTTACTGTCCCGGTTGCCAGGTGTATTATGGGAATGAGCCTCCTGCAGATTGCGTGAAAAGCAATAAGAGGAAAACATCCCGCTTGAAGAAACAGGCTTAATCCACCACTTCCATTTCTTCAATGTCGTAATCGGTATTGGCCAGTGTGAAATTCCAGGCTTCGATATATTGCCACAGTTTTTCCACGGGAATATTCTCGATCTTGAACTTGTGGACCGGGAGTTTTTTACCGGCAGGCGGTGTGGACATGTATTTATCCTTTGCATAAACCGTCACCACATTTTCTTTGCCCGCCAGCGCACGAACGGCCACCGCTTCATACTTGCTTTTATCGTAGCCCGGTATATTGTTCATGCAAAAATCATCGAGGGTCATGTTGGGGCGCATGATCACGGTAAGTCCCCCGGAAATACCGTGGTGGTCGTATGGGAAATCGTTTTTCATCTTGCTTTGTTTTTTTGATCTCTTAAAACTCACTGTAAAAACCGTGCCCGCATTTGGTACAGTTTTTTTGCTGATACGGTAAAAAGGAGGAAAGATGAAGCTGCCTAAAACTTTTGCTGGAAAAAGAACCGTGAATGCCGTGATAGAAACCCCGCGCGGAAGCATGAATAAATTCAACTACGATGAAAGAACGGGTCTCTTCAAGCTGGGGAAAGTATTGCCGGCCGGGACGGTTTTTCCACTCGACTTTGGGTTCATTCCCGGGACAAAGGGTGATGACGGTGATCCGCTGGATGTTATGCTGCTGATGGAGAGA
>DATDFI010000060.1:0-2950 GCA_036522695.1 Bacteroidia bacterium
AGATTCACTAGGTCTTCTACGAACCCTACAAATTTATCATAAAGTTTCCCACCCTGCTCGGCTATCTCGAGTGCATTCCGGGTTTGACGCTCCTGTTTCCAGAGCGAGGAAATGGTGCGAAGTGTAGCCAGGAGAGTGGAAGGACTTACAATAACGATCTTGCGGTCCCAGGCATAATTGAACAGTTCATTATCGGCCTGTACGGCAATACTGAAGGAGGATTCAATAGGAACAAAGAGCAGAACAAAATCGGGGCTTACAAAATCGGTCGAGGACTGGTAATTTTTTTCACCCAGTTGTTTGATATGGCTTTTCACTGATTCCACATGGGCTTTCAGGAACTTCATCCGCTCTTCATCCCCGGTGCTGTTCACGTGAGCCTCATAAGCTACCAGCGAAACTTTTGAATCGATGATGACGTGTTTGTTGTCCGGGAGATAAACCACGATGTCGGGCTGAAGGCGTTTCCCGTCATCCGAGATGGAACTCACCTGGGCGCGGTATTCGCGGTCCTTGACCAATCCCGAGCGCTCGAGGATCTTTTCGAGGATGACCTCTCCCCAGTTGCCTTGCTTTTTACTGTCGCCTTTGAGTGCGTTGGCGAGGTTATTGGCTTCTTCGCTGATCTGTTTGTTGAGCTCGACAAGGCTTTTGATCTCGCCTTTCAGCGAATTGCGTTCGGCCGCTTCGGTCTTATAGGCCTTTTCCACTTTCTCTTCAAAGTCTTTGATCTTTTCCTTGAGCGGGTTGAGGATAGTATCGAGGTTCTCTTTGTTCTGCTCGGTGAATTTTTTTGATTTTTCTTCGAGCAGGCGGTTGGCGATATTCTCAAACTCGGTAGAGAATTTTTTCTGAAGGTCTTCCATCTCTTTCTTTTGCGTGTCGATGCGTTCCTGCAGGTTGCGGAACGTTTCTTCCGCACGGGCCAGGCGCGTACCGGCCGAAACACTCTTCTCACGCTCTGCGCTCAGCTCGGCAAGCATGCGTTCCTTTTCGGACTGCACCGCTTTGGAAGTTTCCTCTTTTTCTTTCAGCAGGAACCGGATCCGCTCATCCAGCCTCGAGCACTCCAGGAGCACACTATTGTATTTCGATTCAAATTCAGTGGCGTTACCTCCCGTTTTGTGTTTTGCTTTAAAGAAAAGCCAACCCAGGGCAAAACCCACTGCCAGTCCTATAACAAGTAAAATGATCTCCATGAGAGTAAAGATAGCTAAAATCCGCTCTTAGAAATAGCTCACGATGCCGAAGTGGACCTTGCCGGATTTCAAATAAATGGGATTGTTGAATTGATGCCCGAGCGCGTAGCCAATGGAAAAAATGCCCGCTTTTGTCTCAAAACTTATTCCCGAGCCGAAACCATAAGGTGTATCACGCACATATTCGCTCGTGGTATTTCTTTCGTACCAGGCCCCGTCACCGAAAAAATACAAATACGAATTGGCCTCGAGCAGGTAACGATATTCAAGGGTGAAAACGGAAAAAGCAGAAGCATAAAGGGACTCTTCATCAAAACCCCTCAGCGTTTTAAAACCACCGAAGCGGAATAACTCGTTCTGAAAGATATTATCGGCCTGCACCCAGCCCGCCAGCGCACCCACTTTTACAGTGGAGCGTTTTGCGAAAGGAATAAAAAAGCTGAGGTCGAGGTCGGCATTGTATTGGGCCGAATTCAGCTTTATGTTTTCATAAGCAACAGGATTCAGTTTGGGATTTTGAATGATGCGTTTATTGCCTGCCCCGGCTGTTATATTGAGTGAATAACCCTTTCGCGGATTCAAACGATAGTCCAATCGCTCCGAGCGGAAGCCTATCCCGTAAATGGTGGAACTCACATCGGCAAAAGGCGGTAATGCGGCCTGGAATTCGAGCCCCTTGGTGGAGAGTAAAGTGGATGTTTTCCGGTTCACAAAAACTTTGAAATAATTTCCCCGGTTGAGCAAGTACTGGATGCCGATGTTGGGATTTACCTCGAGATATGACGTGTCCTTTTTATATAATTTGAAATTAAGGTCGGCACCGAAAGGAGTGCGAAATAAAAACGGAAGTACGAGATGGGTCTTGAGGTCCTGGGTCTGCGTTTGCAGCCTTCTCCAGTTTACTTCCATCAATTCACCACGACCGAATGAATTTTGCAGTTTCAAACGCACATCGCCAGTGAAAATAACTTTGCCTGTTTTATTATCCGGCAGTATGCCGATGATCCCATCGAACTGGCTGGACCTCTTTTTCTCGAGGTAAAGCACCAGGCGCGTGAGTTTGGTGCTGAATAATATTTCGAAGGGTTTTGTTTCGTGTATAAAGGGAAGCTCTCGTAAACGGGATGAAATGGTTTTTACCTTCGATTCGTTGTAAAGGTCACCGGGCTTGATGCCGATGTAATTGTAGAGATAAACAGGGGAGATGCCGCCTTTTCCCTTGATGAGAACGGAATCGATCCTCACCAGGTTGTTTTTTTGCACGTTCAATACGGCCGATATGCTGTTATTGCTGATCTGTACGCTGTCAAATGCCACCGTGGCAAAAGGGTAGCCATTGTTCTCACAACAACGAAGGATGCGCTCGTGAAGAATGTGGATGTCTTTATAATATACCGGCCTCCCGCAGTAGATCTTTTCGCGGAAACCGGCCTCGCTTAAGATCTCTTCATCACTGTTGCCTTTTTTGATGTAAGCCCATTTGTAACGTTCACCCGGGCTGAAATAAACGATCTTGCTGAGTGAATCACCCTGCGCACTGTCCATACGCGCTGCGATGTAAGCATTATCGTAAAGCGAATAAAGTACCTTCTGAATTTCCTTCTCCCTTTCTTTTTTATCACTGAACTTTTTGGCGTAGTTCAGTTTTTTCAACACTTTATTCTCATCCGCACTTCTGATCTCGAGCGAATACACTTTTTGCGCCCCGGAGCATGAAACGAAGACCAGGAACAGGAATGTGAAAATGCTGC
>DATDFI010000061.1:0-5352 GCA_036522695.1 Bacteroidia bacterium
CCACTTGCCTTCATTATTCGCGGCCGAAACAAGAAATGTGTAGGAGCCCGCGGGAAGGCTGGGATAGGAAGCGGTATTGTTCTGCGTTTCGAAATAAGAACTGTCGCTGCCGACAAGCTTGTAACGGAACTTCACTTTTTCATCGGAACGGAACCAGATGGAAGAAAAATTGAAAATAAAATTATTTTGTCTCCAGGAAAAATCGCGCGTGGAATCAAGAGGATAAGGCTGGAATTGCACCATCAAACCATCGAGGTGGATCATGGGTGTGATGCTGTCGGCTGGCACATCATATGGGCGAAAACGGACCGTGCCGGAATTTGTCCCGATCCAAACATTTCCTTCCCGGTCAGTGAAGCCGGCATTGAGGTTAGGTTCCACATCATTGTCGGAAATAGAAAAGTACTTCACAGAGCCATCTGCAATATTCAGCACATCGATCCCTTTATTGTGCACCAGCACCAATTCATCGTACGCGGGAGAAAGTATGGACGGATCATTGTCGCGCAAACCATTCTTCACCGAATAATTCGAATATGTTGAGCCATCGAACTTATATATGCCCGAAGCGCTTGCGCTGAACCAGATGTTCCCTCTCTTATCCTCTTTGATGCTATAAACCGTTTTTCCTTTGAGGTTGTTTTTTTCGCTGATGTTCACGAACTGTTCGCTTCCCGCCTCGCGCAGGGCTATCCCGCCCCCATCCATTCCCACCCACAAACGCCCCTTGCTGTCGCTCAGCACCGCAAACACGTAATCATCCGGTAAGCCATTTTGTGAAGAATAATTTTTCATTGCAAAATTCTGCGCTGGGTCCATGCGCGTGATGCCTCCCCCTTGCGTGGCGAACCAGAGAATACCGTCTTTACCTGAGCTGATGGCGGAGACATTATTGTCCGCGAGACCTTTACTCTTATCAAAATTCACCGGCTTGTCGCTGGAAGGACCGAGCATATAAACGCCCCGGCCGTAAGTCCCGAACCACAAATTCCCCTCCTGGTCCTCGTGCATGCAGATCACCTGTTCCTCCAGCATTCCTTCGGTGAGGAAATAATTTTTCACGCGCACTTCCCCATCGGGTAAAAAGGAATAGCGCGCGGTACCTTTATCGGTAGCGATCCAGTAATCGCCCCTTGAATCCTGCATCACGGCTTCCACTTTATCAGAAAGCAGCCCGTTCTTCGTGTTCAAAAAATTCAGGCGGCTGTGACGCATTTCAGAAAGCCCTTTTGCTGTTGCGACCCACAGGTTCTTTTCGCGGTCGGTAAAAACATCATTCACTTCATTGCTCAGTAATCCCGAATTGGCATCGATCACTTCCAGCACTTCCTTCCCATCGGCATTGATGGTATAACGCACCACTCCATTTTTTTTCGTCCCAACGTACAACGATCCGGCCGTATCAAAATCGAGAGAGCTTATCGCACCATAACGCCAGTTCTCCGCGATCTTCACCCGGATGAAATGAAGTTCCTTCGTATCGAACCGGCATAGCCCGGAATCCTGCATGGCGATCCAGATATCACCGTTGTTATCGCCAGCCATTTGCCGCACGATGTTATCCGGCAATCCTTCCTTCATGGCATACACCGAGAAGGAGCTGATCTTCTTTTCAAGGTTGATGCGCGTGATGCCGGCATCGGTGCCCGCCCACAAATGCCCGCGCTTATCATTGTACAGGGTGTACACAAAATCATCGCTCAATCCCTTTTCAGCATTGAATGGCTCCAGCTCGTTATCCTTAAACCGGAACAGGCCCGATCCATATGTGGCGATCCACATGCCTTCGCCTTCCGCGAAAGCATAAACCGGTTCATCCGTGAGCTTATCGTTCTTCGAAAAGGAAAAGAATTTCCCGCCTTTCAGGATAGTGATCTTACCGCTTTTGTGACCGATCCACAGCGTATGATCGCTGGTGATGTAAAGAGCAGTAACATTATCATCCACCAGGCCGTTCTCTTTATTAAAAAATTTTACATTTTGCCCGTCATAGGTTACAAGGCCCGCAGCCGTGCCGATCCAGAAATCCCCATCGAGACCCTGTACCATGCAGTTCACCGCTACATCACGTTTGCCGGTGAGCGATGAAAAGTTGCGGAAGTTCTGGGCGAAGGAAAATTGAAAACAGAGAAGGAAAATAAAAATACAACGCCAGGCTGCGTTCGATACATTCTTTTTACCAGGGAAGAGAGAGGATGTGAAGATCATTTCCGGCCTCAAAAGTCAGAGACCAAGATACTATTTTTTGGGTATCATATCCATCTTCACGTCCACCAGGATCTCGGAAGCGATCTTCTGGTTAACAATGTTGGGGACATTGATATTGAAATCCTTTAGCGGGACACTAAAACCGGAGTCGACCGTGATGGAACCGGCCTTTACATTGAGTTTGGCCTTTACGATCATTTCCTTTTCCACTCCATGTATCTTCATCATGCCTTTAGCGCGGACGGTATAAGTGCCGGGCGTTTTCAGGTCCACTTCTTCAATGATCTTTCCCTTGAATGAAGCCGAGGGGATCTTATCCGACTCCATGTAATTTTCATTGAAATGTTCTTTTTGGAGAGGGCTGTTGAATCCTTCAAAAGTTTGAATGAGGATGGTGAATGCATAGGTGCGTTTAGCTATATCCAGAACACCGCTCAGTTTTTTCGACTCGGCCTTGATCGTCTCGAGTGGGGCCTGCGATGCAAAACGAACCGCACCGGAATTGGAATAGTATACATCGGCCTCCTGCACCGTGAAGGAAGAGAGGAAAATTACGAGAGAAAAGAAAAATATGGTCCTGGTTCTATTCATTCTGGGATCGGTCGAACGAAGATACATTTTTTTGCACAACCTGCTCATCGGCCCACAGCCATAACCTCCATGCGAGGAAACCGCAGAGCAAGCCTACCAGCATTCCTCCGCCCACATCGGCCGGGTAGTGAACGCCATTATAAATCCGGCTGTATGCCACCACCGCGGCCCAGGTAAAAATGAAGAGCGGGAAATAACGGAACCGTTTCATCAATATCATGCTTAGAAAAAATGCCAGCGCAAAGGTGTTGGCCGCATGGGAGGAGACAAAACCATGCTTGCCGGGCATGAGGAATTGATCGTTCGCATCGCGGGGAAGATTGAGATGAATATCATTTTTGCTCATCACCTCCGAATTCCAGCAGGGACGATACCGCTTAACTGAGTTTTTAACCAGGTTGGAAGTTTGATCGCTGCATAATATCATGAGTGCAACAATGGGTAGTATGAGCAATGTACGTTTACCGTAAACGGAATACACCATCACCAGGAAAATAACGTACAGCCATACCCAGAAAAATTCACTGCTGGCCCAATACATCACCGTATCAAAAAAGGCATTGTGCCCTGAGTTGAGCCAAACGAAGAGATCGGTATCGAGCTTTTTTAGTTTGTGGAGCACTTATCTACTAACTGCTGGTTTGTACGAATTTACAAATGGGAAATGACGGGTCTTTAGTCGTCAATTCACTTACATTTCTCCATCGGGGGAAACTTCTCTTCATTCAATTCCCGGAGTAAAGCGGTAATATCACTCCATTTCCCACAAAGCGAATCCTGTAAGTGATCCGAAAGTGTAAACTGATCGATCTTATCCATTTTTTTATTCCAGGTATCCTCCAGCCTCCTATATTTTTCTACTACGGCAGTATCATCCGCCCGCGAAGCTATAAGTATTGAATCCATATACTTCATACTCATTTCCTGGATACAATGTTCTTTCGCGAACATCTCACCCAGGTAATAATCTACTGTGAGCGGGTTCATGTACACGAGGATCAGCATTTCGCAGCGGTCCCTGAAACCCGGGAAATAAGAGGTGAAGCGGATGATCTTTATTCCACGAGCGAAATTCTCATTGGCATATTCCCTGTGATCTTTATAGTCGTGACCATTATAGCAAAGCCTTGAACCATACCAGCAAAGAAAAGTGGGGGTGACATAAAAAATGAGGACGAGCGCCAGTAAGCCCAGAAAGATGCGTTTTTTTGTTTTGCGCTGCATTTTTAGCTGTTGAGTTGCTTCCAGATCGTATCCTTCAACTCCGCAAGTCCTTTCTCTGTATGCGATGAAAAATAAACCACGGGGACGGCCCTTTTTTCCTTGAACTTCTTATTGACTTCCTTTTTTATTTCGGCCATTAGTTCCTCATCCAGGAGATCACATTTAGAAATAGCGAGGATGCGCTTTTTATCGAGCAGTTCGGGGTTATATTGCTTGAGTTCGTTCAACAGTATCTTGTATTCTTTCACAATATCGTTCGCATCGGCAGGAACGAGAAATAAGAGTGAAGAATTGCGCTCGATATGACGGAGAAAACGAATGCCGAGACCTTTTCCCTCGCTGGCCCCTTCAATGATACCCGGAATATCAGCCATCACGAATGATCTTCCTTCACGATATTTCACAATTCCGAGATTGGGAACAAGCGTTGTAAAAGGATAATTCGCGATCCCGGGCTTTGCAGCCGATACAACGGAAAGTAAAGTGGACTTCCCTGCATTGGGAAAACCCACAAGTCCCACGTCCGCCAGCACTTTCAGTTCAAAAACTTTCCATTCCACCTTTCCAGGCTCCCCCGGCTGGGCATGCCTTGGCGTTTGGTTGGTGGGCGATTTGAAATGCCAGTTACCCAGCCCGCCCCTCCCACCGGGCACGATAATATGCTCTTCACCATCCGCAGTGATCTCGCATTGCACCTCACCACTCTCCGCATCACGGATAATAGTTCCCAGCGGCACTTCGAGGACCTCATCCTTTCCGCTTGCTCCGGTCATGTTCTGTCTCGAACCATTCTCGCCACCCGTAGCAATAATGTGTTTACGGTACTTCAAATGCAAAAGCGTCCACAGCTGCTTGTTCCCGCGCACGATCACGTGTCCGCCACGGCCCCCATCGCCTCCGTCAGGACCGCCTTTGGCCGTAAATGCGTTGCGCATCAAATGGGCCGATCCCGCACCGCCCTTTCCCGAGCGGCAACAGATCTTCACATAGTCTATGAAATTACTCTCTGCCATTTTTGACTTACTGAAAATATTTTGCGCCTTTACATCTTACTTTATGCAGATGCAAAGGCGCAAGAATAAAATTCTTTAACGTTTATCTCTTCGATTTTTTCTTCGAACTTTTCTTTTTCGAAACTTTCTTCTTGGAAGCTTTTGGCTTTGCGCTGCGCTTTACCACCTTTTTCCTCGCAACTTTCTTAGCGGGTTTACGCTTTGCCGCTGCGCGTTTAGCCGGTTTTGCCTTTACCGGTCTTTTTTTGGCAGCAGGCTTCTTTTTAGCAATGGGTTTTTTCTTAGGCGCAGGCTTTTTAGCGGCAGGCTTCTTCTT
>DATDFI010000062.1:0-9043 GCA_036522695.1 Bacteroidia bacterium
AGCACATAGAATTGCAGCATGCTTCCCAATGCGCAGGCCAGGAGTAACACAGCCAGTGAGGCAACAAACGCCTTTTCACCCTTTAATTCTCTTTTCAATAAAAACCGGGATGCAAGAATGCCGCCTGTGGCGATAAGGGCCACAAAACCACAGGCCAGAACAGGGGCCATGAAACGCGAACCGTAAAAGCCGTACAAAGTACAATGCGCGAGGGTAAGGAAGGTATCTGTGAAAATATCTTTCTCCCCACCGTAAAATAATGCCCCGCAATCGCGCAGCCTGAATATATAGGGAAGCGATCGCAAAACAAAAACGAGGACAGGCGCCAGCACTATAAATAGCTGAACGATGGTTTTCAGCATCCTTCGCTCCGAAAAATGGTGGCGAATGATACTGAGCGCAAAAATGGAAGCCAGCGTGAGTAAAAAGATAAGCAGCGACAGGTTCGCCAGCACCGCGAGCATGGAAAGCAACAATGCAGCCAGCGCGCGCAACACATTACGCTGGCGCGTAAAATAAGTGAGAGTGAAATAAAGTGCGCCCGATAAAAGCGCAAATGACATCCCATAACCGCGCGCAGCCCCGAAAAAATCGAGCTGGTACGGGTTCAAACAAAGCAGCAGGAATGCGCAGAGGCGATGAACAGGGTTGCTGAAGCAGAACGCGATGCGGAAAGAGAAATAAAGGTAGACCAGGAAAAAAAGGACATTGGGCAAGCGCAGTGAAAACTCGCTGTTGCCGAATAGAATAGCGCAGCACTTCATCAGCCAGGTATTGAGCAGGTGATCATTGGCAGCCATGGTGGTGAATTCATACGGCAGCCAGGCATGATCGCGCACAAAATACAGGTAGGTATAGGCTTCATCCCAGGTGAACGACAGCAGGTACGCGCGCAAAAGAACATATGTAAAAAGAAACAACCCGGTAACGATCATGAGCGCCCGGGTTGTACGATCCGTAATTTTCAATGGCTTCATTCCGGTTTTATTTCAGGAACGTCTCCTTCCACAATAAGTTTTCCGGCCGTTGATTTTTTTATCTGCTCGATGGATACACCGGGAGCGCGCTCCAGCAATTTAAATCCTTTGCCGGGGACCACATCATAAACACCCAGTTCGGTCACGATCTTCTTCACGCATTTCAACCCTGTGATGGGAAGCGTACACTTCTGAAGCAGTTTCGATTCGCCAGCTTTGTTCACCTGCTGCATGGCGACAATGATATTTTTTGCCGAGGCGACCAGGTCCATCGCACCACCCATCCCCTTCACCATTTTACCGGGGATCTTCCAGTTGGCTATATCTCCGTCTTCACTCACCTCCATTGCACCCAGTATGGTAAGGTCCACTTTACGCGCACGTATCATCCCGAAGCTCATGGCCGAATCAAAAAAAGCAGAGCCGGGAACGGTAGTGATGGTTTGTTTACCAGCATTGATGAGATCCGGGTCCTCATCACCTTCAAAAGGGAAAGGCCCCATGCCGAGCAAACCGTTCTCCGATTGCAGCACCACATCCATTCCCTTTGGTATGTAATTGGCAACGAGAGTAGGAATACCGATGCCGAGGTTCACATAAAAACCATTTCTTATTTCTTTAGCGATCCGCTTTGCGATCCCGTCCTTATCGAGTGGCATGATTTAAATTTTTGATTCACGAATATACGAATTGGTGCAGGTAAAAGTACTTATGCAGAAAAATATCTACGGGCCGGGACCTGTAAAATCAATGGTTCTTTTTCTCCTCGTTCAGCAGGTAAACCGCATCCTCGTGTATCATCTCATCCAGTGATACTTTATTTTTGATCGCTTTTTGGCGGACCTGCTCCAGCCAGTTGGCATCCTTACGGATCTTGTCTTCGAAAAAATGCACGCGCTCCTCGTCTTTTCTTTTTTGGATAAGGGTTGAATTCACGAACTCATCACAGAGAACATCAATGAAGCCCCAACCCAGGTTGGAGAGTTTTGCATCGCTGCACATAAGTATCACCACATCCTGCTTCAGCATGCGGGGTATTTTCTCTGAAGGCGGGTCCTCGGCTGCGCGCTGGTAAGCAAAATTCACCTGGTAGAAATAATACCAGAATTCCAACTCTGCAAATTCACGTGCCGCCAAACCAGATGAAAGCGGCTGCCAGAAAAAACTGTCACCGATCACAATAACATGCGGCTTTGCTTTTTTCTCTTCATTAAAATCAATGACCGGGTACACCATAGGAGGTTTGGGGATCCCGAAGAGCAGGTTCATTCCCATTTCCACATCCATATCTCCCTCCGAGACCGAATCCTTCCTTAAGGAACGAATGGTCATATCCGGCATATCAATGTGGCGCATTTGCTCGATGTAATGAATGAGTGAATCCATAGCCAATGTCATCCCGTAATCACTCCAATGGATCCCTGTTTTGGTGTAAAGTGTATATGGAGAATTCTCTTTCAGCTTCAGGAACCAGGAGTTCATATCAATTAAGGGGATCCGCGATCCTTTCAGCAAATGAACATACGTTTCATAATTGGTTGAATCCTTTTTCCATCCATCGGAATAAGAAGGAAAAAACTCATGATAGAATGAACCTTTACCTGGTTCGACCACCAGTAACAGGTCGGTACCATGCGCCTTAAGCGAGTCGCGGATCAATTCGAGCTTTTGTATGTTCGTCTTTATCCTTCGCGAGCCGATGAAATCAAAACCGAACCATGAATCGATATAATCTTTCCCAAAAACATAGCCGCTCCTGCCAACAATGGTGCTCCGTGACTGTGCTTTATCGAACGCATGAAAAATGATCTCGTTGTGCAGGCGAACAGCTGTATTGCGCTGGGTAAAATTTTCATTCAGGAATTTTTCCTTCCCCTCCTGGTACTTTCCCTCTTGCCAGTCGGCCCAATTCCATTGCACGTCCCCGGCAGCAGTGAACTCACCATGCAGTGGAGACCCTGTTGAAAAATGTAAGGCATACGACACCGGCCACCACAGCAGGAAGAGGAATAGGAGAATTTTCAGCAGGTGTTTCATTTCAAAAACGGTAATAGATGAATGGGTTGAACCCGGTGGTGGTGATCCACGAAAGACACAGCACAAAAAGTATTACGGCAACGGATGTTTGAAGAGCGGCACGGTGATTCTCCAGCTTCAGGTCGTACATGCGGTCCTGCACACGTCTTCCCCATTTCGTTAAACAGAGAAATGAAAAGAGCGTGGCGAGTCCAAATGCAAACACGGTCTCACCTTCAAGCCCTCGCGCCTGCGGAACAAAATGAAAAGAATAAAGGGCTTTGAAAAAATTTCCCGCTTTTGAAAAGTCTTCGATGCGAAATAATACCCACCCATTGACCACGATAAAAAAGGTGATGATCACAGCCGGTATCTTCCAGGTCCTTTCAAGCACTTTTAATAAAAAGATGCGATCGAGCACGAGGAATGTTCCATGGAATGCACCCCAGGCCACAAAATTCCAGCTCGCGCCATGCCACAATCCCGATAGCAGGAATACCACCCACAAATTAAAATACAAACGTGTAGGGCTCACCTTATTTCCGCCAAGCGGGATGTAGAGGTATTCGCGCATCCACATGCCGAGCGTCATGTGCCACCTGCGCCAGAATTCGGTGATGGAAGCGGAATTGTAAGGGTTGTCGAAATTTTCGGGAAAGCGGAATCCTATCATTCGGCCAATGCCCAGCGCCATGTCAGAATAACCCGAAAAATCAAAATAGATCTGGAAGGTATACGCGAGTATTCCTATCCACGCCTGTCCCGAATCGAGTTGCAGTGCGCTCAACCCAAACACACGATCGGCCTCCGCGCCCAGCGTATTCGCTATGAGAATTTTTTTCGACAGGCCAATGACGAAGCGATAAAAACCGAGAATGAACGCGTCATCATTCGCATGCCGCTGCCGGATCTGATCTTCGATAAGGTTGAAACGTACGATCGGGCCGGCAATGAGTTTGGGGAAAAGAAAAATGTAGAGGTAATAATCCGCCAGCCTGTTGAGCGGCTTGATGATGCCGCGATACGCATCGATGGAATAGGTAAGCGTTTCGAAAGTAAAAAAAGAGATCCCGATGGGCAGCACCACCTTCACCCAGCTCAGCTGGTGCATGCCAATGGAACCGAAAGCAGCATTCACATTATCGACAAAAAAATTGGAGTACTTGAAATAAAAGAGCAATCCCATGTTGATGCAGATGGAAAGCGCAAGAAGAAGTTTTCTTTTTTTAACCTCTGTTTGCTGTACCATACTGCGCACCACGTAAAAATCGATGCCGGTAAGAAGAAGCAATACAAAAACAAAACGGGGAGCGCCCCAGCTGTAAAAAAAGAGGCTGAAAACGAGTATTACTGCATTCTTATATTTTTCTCCTGCGAGGTAATAGGTAAAAAGAAAAAGCGGGAAGAAATAGAGAAGGAAAGTGATGCTGCTGAATACCATGATGGCTGGCGGCTGGCGGCTTGTTCCGATTAATTTTTGTTACCTGTCTCCCGGCCCGAAGCTAACACAACCCACACCGGGATCGTTGTTGGCTTTGTCCACGATCACATAAATGCCTTTCCGGTAACCTTCGGGATACGTTTTATCATGATCGAACCTATATCTTGGGAACGAGGACCGCACCTTGTCAAAACTTTCTCCGCCCCGGATCTCCTTGCCTTGCAAAGTAAATTTACCGGCAAAATCATTCTCCGGTGCCGTACTTACATTTTCGTGGCGAAAGTGCACCTGCATTTCGCTCAGCATTACCGCATCTGCAGCAGCGAACAAACTGATACCGCAATTGTCATAGATAAAAACGGTGCCATCGATTCGCGTAGGCGGACCCAATATCTTTTGAAAGGATCCGATGGAAAAGTCCTCCGGCATTTTCCCGTCAATGCTCACTTTGCCATTACTTACATCTATTCTTGACGGGCACCCTGTTGAAGTGCCGGCCGGAATAAAAGATCCACTCAAGAGCAATAAAAGCGGGGAAAGAAACAGGCGAATACCTCTCATTGATTTTTTCTTACGGTAGTTGTTCAATCGTCTTTCGTATTTCTCCGTTGGGAATGCGGCATGAAATGCCAGGCGTGGAATGTATTGGATGGTGCCGGTAAGCGGCTGCCTGCAAGCCTATTCTTCCTTTTTCTTGGGGCCGAAGCTTACGCAACCCACTCCAGGCTTTTTATCGGGCTTATCCAACAGCACATAGATCCCGTCCTTGCTCCCCTCGGGATATGTTTCATCCCTATCAAACTTATACTCGGGAAAGGCGGACCGTATATTATCATAATTCTCTCCATTGCTGATCACTTTTCCCTGCAACGTAAACACGCCTTTGAAATTCTTCTTCGGGGCGTAGTCCTGCTTCTCGTGGCGAAAGTGCACCTGCATTTCGTTAAGCATGCCAGTGCCGGGTGTTTCATATATACAGATCCCGCAATTACTGTAGGTATATATAGTGTTCGCCAGTTTGGAGATTTTGGTGGGCTCGCCCAGGATTTCCTGGAACGACCGGATGGAAAGATCATCGAGGGTTTTGCCGTCAATGCTCACGCGACCATCGGTTATATCTATACTGTTCGGGCAAACCTGTTTGACGGGACCTTTTCCCGCTGGAACAAAGGAGCCCAGCAGAAGAAATAAAAATGCGGGAAGGAACAAGAAAGTACGTTTCATCATTTTTTTCTTACGGTGCGTTGCTCTATTCGCTTTTCGTATTTCTCTCCCTTGAAAATGCGATGAACGTAAATGCCGGGAGTATGAATATAATTGGGATCGAGTTCGCCTGCGGGGACCAGCTCCTCCACTTCGGCAATGGTGATCTTGCCTCCCATGGCCATGAGCGGGTTGAAGTTGCGCGCGGTCTCTTTGTAAATGAGGTTGCCGTGCGTATCACCTTTCCATGCTTTTACAATGGCAAAATCCGCATCAAAAGCGTATTCCATCAAATAATCCTTGCCGTTAAAATTGCGTACTTCCTTTCCCTCGGCCACTTCTGTTCCAACGCCTGCGGGAGTGAAAATGGCAGGCATGCCATAGCCTGCGGCCAGGCAGCGGGTAGCCAATGTCCCCTGCGGAATAAGTTCAACAACAAGTTCACCGCTCAGCAACTGGCGCTCGAACTCCGCACTCTCACCCACGTAGGAAGAGATCATCTTTTTCACCTGGCGTGTTTTCAGCATCAATCCAATGCCAAAATCATCCACACCGGCATTGTTCGAAATGCAGGTCAGGCCCTTTACCCCTTTGCGAACCAATGCCGCAATGGAATTTTCGGGGATGCCGCACAGCCCGAAGCCGCCCAGCATAAGAGTTGCCCCATCCTGTATGTCCTTTATCGCCTCATCGGCATTTTTCACGGTTTTGTCCATAGCTGTATTCAATTAAGGAAGGAATCAAAAATAAA
This sequence comes from Bacteroidia bacterium, assembly GCA_036522695.1. Classification (GTDB taxonomy): domain Bacteria; phylum Bacteroidota; class Bacteroidia; order JADZBD01; family JADZBD01; genus DATDFI01. The sequence continues at coordinate 6,389 of DATDFI010000062.1, forward strand.
GAATTACAGGGAAAAGACGGAATAAAAAAGCCCGAAGAAAACTTCGGGCCAAATTCATTTGAACGGATCCTCATCCGGTGGAGTCGCGTCAAAATCAATGTCGGTATCGTGATCATCGTATTTGCTGCAATCCAGGTCCACATCAATATGTTTAGAAGGTTTTTCAAAATCACCTTTCGAAATTTTTAATTTTTTATCTGCATAAACACGCTTCATGTAATTTCCCCAGATGGGCAGCGCCATCTTCGCGCCTTGCCCTTCAGCCAGTGAATTAAAATGTACGATCAGGTCTTCACCTCCAACCCAGCCACCCGAAACAAGATCGGGTGTGATGCCCATGAACCATCCATCGGCATTGTGCTGGGTAGTCCCCGTTTTGCCAGCAATAGGCTCTGTGAAATTATATGGAGCCATGCGTAAACCAATTCCCGTTCCGCTTTGCGTTACCCCTTTCATCATCTGCAGCATCACATAAGCCGTCACCTCATCCATGGCCTCCACTTTTTTGGGAACATACTCCCACAATACTTTCCCATTTTTATCTTCTATGCGTGTAACAAAAGTCGGTTCTATCCATGTCCCTTTATTCGCGAAAGCGCTGTAAGCGCCTACCATTTCAAAAACACTCACATCGGCCGAGCCGAGGCAGAGTGAAGGAACAGGATCGAGCTTAGCGGTGATGCCCATCTGCTGCGCCACGCGCACCACCGATTGCGGCCCGAACTGTTTCATGATGTAGGCGGAAATATAATTCACGGAGTTGGCCAGCGCTTTTTTGAGCGTGAGCATTTTATTATCGAGCGAGGGTGGCGATGAGTTGCGCGGCACCCAGTCCTTTCCATCGGGAAGTTTGATGGTAACGGGAACGTTGGGCACCTGTGTGCAGGGCGACCAGCCCGCCTGTATGGCGCACAAATAAACAAAAGGCTTGAAGGTGGATCCCACCTGCCGCGAATGCTCGCGCTGCACGTGATCGTACTGGAAATTGGAGTGATTGATGCCTCCCACCCAGGCTTTGATGTAACCGGTTTGAGGATCCATGGACATGAAGCCCGCCTGCAAAAACTTTTTGTAATAGCGAATGGAATCCATGGGCGTCATGATGGTATCGAATTCCCTTTTCCAGGAGAAGATCCGCATGGTGTCCTTCGTATCAAAATTCTTTTCGATATCCGTCTCGCTCATACCGCGCGCCTTCAGGTTCTTGTACCGCTCCGAATTTCTCATGCCGTGCTCCATGATGCGCTTGATCTCCTCATCCTTGTTGCCCTGGAAAAATCCAACGAAAGGAAATTTTTTACCCTTGCCTTCCACCTTTTCAAAACGGTCCTGCAATTGCGACATCTGCTCGCGCACGGCCTGCTCGGCATATTGCTGCAGGCGCGAATCGAGCGTGGTGTAAATCTTTAAACCGTCACTGTAAATATTGTACTCGCTTCCGTCAGGTTTTTTATTTTCCTTGCACCACTTTGCGAGAAATTCGGTACGCAGGTATTCACGGAAATAAGGAGCAAGGCCTTCGTTATGGTCTTCGGGACGAAAATCCAAACCGAGCGGCAAGGTCTTTAAGGAATCATAAACGTGCTGCGAGAGGTAACCGTACTTCACCATCTGGCTCATCACTACGTTGCGCCTTCCTATGGTCTCCTTTTCCCTGCGGAGAGGATTAAAGAGCGAAGGATTTTTCGCCATGCCGATGAGCATGGCGGCCTGCTCCAGCTTTAAAGAGTCGGGCGTGGTATTAAAATAAATATGCGCAGCAGAGCTAATGCCCACCGCCTGGTTCAGGAAATCGAATTTGTTGAGATACATGGTGAGTATCTCTTCCTTGGTGTATTGCGTTTCGAGACGTGTGGCGATCACCCACTCCTTTATTTTCTGCACGCCCCGCTTCAATTTGCTTTTCGGGCGTTCGGAAAAAAGCATTTTCGCCAATTGCTGCGTGATGGTACTTCCTCCTCCACCCGATTCATCTCCACCGATCACCGTCACCATCAGCACACGGAACAAACCTCGCAGGTCAACACCCGAATGATCGCGGAAACGTGCATCCTCGGTCGCGATGAGCGCATTCACCAGGTAAGGACTCAGGTCCTTGTACTTTACATTCACACGGTTCTCCTTGTAATATTTTCCCAGTACTTTTCCGTCAGCCGAAACGATCTGTGTGGCCAGGTTGCTCTCCGGGTTTTCGAGCTGCGTAGTGGTGGGGAGTTCCCCCAGCCAGCCGTGAGAGGCGGCCCATACCAGCAATAAAATGAAAATAAAAGGCGATAAGCCAACGATCCATAGCCAGAGCAGGATGCGCTTATAATTCCGTTTAGGGGCCGGGGCCTTTTCCTGTTTTTCCTTTTCTTCGCTCATTAGAAGGCTAAAAATAGCCAAAAAGGATGAACCCCGGGATGTGCCTTATTATTTGCCGGGCACAAATGATTATCCGGGCGAAATACGACAGGGCATATTTGCTCTTCAGGTATTTTTGTAAATTGGGATCTATATGAAAGCGGGCCTGAAGATCTGCAGCGGAAGTTTTTTTATTCTCCTTCTTTGGGGAGCTGGCGGCCTGTGCGCGCAGGACCGCACGCTCGATTCCCTTTTACATCTTGTGCCCCAGGCAAAAAATGATTCCGAAAAAGCGGACGCGTACAGCTACAT
>DATDFI010000063.1:0-6072 GCA_036522695.1 Bacteroidia bacterium
GCTCCCAATCACTTTTCAACTCCATTTTTACACGTGAAAAGGTTTGCCACAGCAGGTCAACATTCTTTTCTTCAGCATACCGGCCCACGTAAATAAAGCGTTTAGGGAAATCTTTTTTTTTCCTTTCCCTGTTGCATTCGAATTCATGATGGAAAAAAGAGGTCTCACCGCAGTATGCGCCCTCGAAAATGTTTTCTTCCGGGAATCCGAGCTTTAAAGCCAGTTCACGCTGTTTCGATCCCGGAACAAAGCAACTCGTGAAGTGTTTCCGGAAAAAGGAACGTGCCGCCATTGCCTTTACCCGTTGCATTACAGATCCTGTCCACCAGTTATCGAACCCCACCCACACAGGAATTCGCGGATGATACGTGCGGCAAACATCCAGGTAGGATGCATTGCTCCATCCCCCGCAAAAAATGGCATCGGGTCCTATTTTATCAACCAACCGGATGAGGCCCTCCTTCTCCAGTTTTTCACGGTCATAGACATTGAGTGCAGGCGGGAACCGGAAGCTAAAAGGTGCATCAGCAGAAGGGGTCTTTCGGATAATGTGTATCTCAACAGCAAAATTGCGCGAGAGATGATCGGCACAAGCCACGAAATAAGAAGCCAGCTCCTCGTAAAGTATCACCAATTTCATTTTGGAAAAGTAGTAATTTTACGCCATCATACCGGCAGAGTCAAATGGAAACAGAGATACGATCATACACACCTGAAATGCAATCACAGGTGGCCGGAATGTTCAGCGCACAGTACGGTGTAGACCCCGGCCATTTTTCCAGGTTGATGAATGATTTTTACGACCACCCTTACCAAAAAGACAAATGCATACGGGTAGTGGCGCTTGACGGGAAAAAGGTGATAGGTTTTCAATCGTTCTTTTACTGGCCCTACACGTTCAACGGTAAAACTTTCAATTCATATCAATCGGGGAATTCCCTCGTACATCCTGATGCCAGGGGTAAGGGCATTTTCCAAAAGCTCCTGGGCCATATTGATGAGCACAAGGAACAAATGCAGATCGATTTCCTGATGGGCTTCCCGGTTGAAGAATCCCGCAAAAGCTTTTTGCGCAACAATTGGGAGAATATCTTAGACCTCCGCTGGTATGTGAAGCCGGTAAACCCTTTCTCAATCCTGTTCGGGGAAGAAGAGCGCAGGCTTTCTGATCACTTTGATGAAAAATACCCGGAGGCGGTCGAGTATCTTCCTGGCCAGTTCAGGCTTTCATCGGATCCCGGTTTCTGCAGCTGGAGAAAGGCATATTCCGGGAAACGCTATTACCACGTTTACGAACAGGGCGATCACCGTGCCGTGTTCTCGCTTAAATTCAACAGGAGAAGATCTTTCCTTCGCGAGTTGATCATTGGTGATATCCGCTCCTCCTCTTATGAAGCATCCTTTATCCGGGAAGCACTTCGCGACCTGCTGCGCGCTACCCGAAAGAGTAAATGCATCACCCTCCTCACGCTGGCCCTGAACGAGCGATCTCGTTCGCACGTACACATTCGATTGAAAGAAAATGGTTTCAGACCTGTTTCCAAAAGCATTTATTTCATCGTAAAACCTTTTGCGATGGGAATGGAAATCCTGGAACCTGCCAACTGGTGCATTTATCGTTCCGACATAGATACATGGTGATGCGCTACTCACCTGCCATACATGATGCGCGGCATCTTATAAAGAATTTTTTAGGGAATGCAGGACAACTGCTGGGAAATAATATGTTGCCGCCAGCTGATTGCCTCGTTTTGAATTACCACGGGACCCAAAAAAAATTCATCCGGAATTTTGAATACCAGTTGAAATGGCTGAATGACCATTTCCACATAGGGACCCCACGGGATCTTTTTGATTATTATGAAAGAAAAAAAACAGGCGACCGTACGATGGTCGTACTCACATTCGATGATGGCATCAAGAACAATCTTTATGCGGTGGAAGCAATGGCAAGATCAGGGATCAAAGCTTTCTTTTTTGTGGTCCCCGGGTTCATTGAAACGGCATCTCAAAAAGATTTTTTTCTTCGCAACATACGGCCGGTCATCAACCCGGAGATCGATTCGGCTAAAGAAGATTTTGAGGCCCTTTCCTGGCACGAACTCATGGGTTTGTCAAAAGAGGGGCACCATATCGGCTCACACACTTCCACGCATACGCTGGTGGCCGGTTCGGGGGACGCTTCGCATGAGATTGAAGACAGTAAAACCGCGATCGAAAACGCAATCTCGACCCGTGTAAGTACTTTTTGCAGCCCTAACAACACGTTGACCAGCCTGGGAGCAAGCGAAATGAAACTGATCAAAAAAAATTACGCCTATCATTTTTCTACTCTGCCGGGCTCCAATATGAAAGCGGAACCGTACTTCATCCGCAGGAGTAATGCCGAAGCGCATTGGATGAAAGGCGCCTTTCTTAATGCGATCGGGAAATGGGACAGGAGGCGGTGGCGGAGAAGAGAGTCGGAATTCCGTAAATTACTTTCCAGCTAGCGCATGAGTTTCAGCCGGTGCGTTTTCAGTCACCGGTTCAGCTTCTCCGGCCTCTTCACTCGCCTTCCTGCAATAGTAGTAAAGCCACATGAAGAGCGGGAACCCATTCAGGAAATAATTTCCCTGCCTTAAGAGATACAGCATGATGATAACGAGCGTAGCATTTGAAATGATCCAATAATCATTTTCTTCTGCCGGATCCCTCCTGACATAATTCCTGAAAAGAAATACCACTAAAAAGATCATTCCGATGAGGCCTGTTTCCGACATTAAACGCAGAAATAGCGAGTTAGCATCTGCCTTATTGAATTTTATATCGAGAATATCCGCTCGTTTTGTCAATGAATATTTATCGAAGGCGACCTCGTGTGAACCCAACCCTGTTCCTGTAAGAAAGTTCTCCTTGAAATTTTCGGTGGCGATGTGGTAATTATTATACAGCACGAAACTCGAAGAATTCACGTTCTCGATGCTGAAATTCTCACCCATCCAGAGACCCATGGAGGTATCCACCCTGCTCTTGAATTCGGGAACATAATTGTACAGCGCAAATCCGGCCAATAGTGCGAGAATTATTCCAATAAAGAAATTAAAGAACTTGCCATAATTGATGGTGAACAGGAACGCGATTATCAGTATGCCCATATAACCTGTTGAAGAGGCGGTCAGGAACAGGGCCAAAAGCACCACCATACATTGCCGCAAGGTGAGAAACCCGAACTCCCGCCTGAAAAGGCTGTAGATGGCGACAAAAGCGGCCGGTGATAACATGATCGCACACTGGGAGGCCTCCGAAAAAACGGAGTTCAATCGAATCCCGAATGTGCCAAAAGCGATGCCCCATTTATTGAATAACCAGTGGAAGTCGTACCCGGGCCTGAATCCGGTATTGAATGAAATGATCTGGAACAACCCGATGTAAGAGGCGATGACCGCCCCTTTTAAATAATATCGGAATATCTTGACCACGTCAAGATCATAGTACCTCATCACATAATAATAAAACGAAACGGACAATAACATCCCAAGAAAAATCTTCAGGAACAACTCTATCGTATTATTTCCGATGGCCACCTGCACCACCCCAACCAATAAAGGAATAAGCAACAACTGAAATGTGCGCCCGGGAGCGCCAAAACGGGCCACGAAGGATGGCAGCAACAGGAAAAAAATGATATAATGGAGATAGCCTTCAAACGGCTCACGAAAAAAAACGATCGAGCTGATGAAAACCGAAATGAAGATCAATATATCAACCAGGGTCCTTCTCATTCCTCCTTTTGGGGTGTGGGCTCGCTATCGATAATGGAGAATTTCTTTCTTTTCCTGTTAAATGCTGATTCAAAATAGCGGAATGACAGCCAGGAAATGAGAATGGTGAGTAAAACAGATAAAACGTAATAGCTGACATTTGCAGCCAATGAATTTTTTTGTTCGATGCACATCCCGGTCAAACGGATCACGAGGACGATGATCACCATGTGATACATGTAAAGGCCATAAGAGATGTTTCCCAGGAAATTGAACACCGGGTTTTCCAGCTTTAAGATGGATGCGGAGTTTGCCGCTACATTCATAATGATGACGATGAATGCAAAGGAATAAACAAGATGGATACCATCCTGCAAAACAGCGGGAGTAAAATAGATCAATAACGGCAAGGAAACATAAGCAATCAATTGGGTGATCGGATGAAAACAGGTCCGGATAAAACGTTCATAATTAAAAAAAAGAACGTAAGCTCCCATACCGCCAATCGCCATGCATTCGATCTTACTCATCGCCACAAATGCTTTTACGGCCTGGATCCCCGGGATGGAAGGTCTCGCAAAAGAAAGATAGAGCACGATCATTTTAAATGCAATAATGGCTGAAAAAAGGATGATGATGGTACGAAGCAAGCGGTTACTGAAGCGAACGATCAAAGGCCATAAAAGATAGAACTGCTCTTCCACACCTATTGACCAAACCTGCCCTACATGAGGAACCGCGGGATAGATGGAGAGTGCCAGGTTTGGCAACATGAGCAGGCAAAGTACCAGCGCAGGAAAAAAATTCTCATCAAAGTGTTTATCAAGCCACGGTATTTCAAGAACATGAATGTGGGGGAAAACAAAAAAACCCAGAAGAATGACCAGGTAATACAGTGGCCATATGCGGAGTATCCTCCGGATGTAAAATTTCCCTACCGCCACCGTTCCTGTTCTATGTTTTTCACTCATCAAAAGATACGTGATAAGGAATCCGCTCAACACAAAAAAGAAATATACGCCCAGCCCTCCAAGATAAAAAACGAGGGGCTCGATCCATCCCTGATGTTTACCGCTTATCTCGGGGTTCTTCCACAGGCTTTTCACCCCTGTTTGCGACTTAAGTAATTCAACATGGGTAATGATCACTGACAGGGCGGCAAAAAAACGCAGCCCGTTCAGGCCGGGGAAATAGATATGCCCGGTCTTCTTATCCATTTTGTGTTATGACCACGTCAAGCTTTTTTATGGTTTCCGCTATTATATATTCCCAAAGAAAACAGCTGGCGACCTTATTCAATGAGGAACGTTTCATTTCATTCAATTCCGGCATTGGCATATAGATGAACTTCTCCATCGCAGCCGCCAAATCCCTTGCTTTTCCAGGTTTCAGCAATATTCCATTCTTTTCATCCACCATTACCGGTACCGCACCCACATCTGTACCTATTACCGCCAATCCGCAGGCCATCGCCTCCATGATCACATTCGGCATGCCTTCGGAATGGCTCGGGCAAACAAGTACATCGCATTCTCCCAACAATTTCCTGAGTTCCCGTTCTTCCCTGATCTCCCCGTGATAAATAACATTTTTTATCCTTTTGGGACCGACCGGACCGACCATATCCAGGGTAAAGGGTCCCGCCTTGTCCAGCATTTTTACTGCGTGCATCAATTCCCGGATGCCCTTCCTTCTTTCATTGCGGCCGACAAAAATAAACCTTCTTTTTTCGTGTGTTGACACTTTATCTTTTTCCAGCCAGCCCCGCTCTATCCCGGTAGGGATTTCAATTATCCGGCTCCTGGATATGCCCAGCCCTTCAATGATGGAAGTAATGTTTGCCCCGTATGAAAATACGTAATCCGCTGCCGATATATTGTAACGGACAGCCCCCCTGAAAAGGATGGCCGACAGTTTCGACCTTAGCCCGATCGATGGTTGAAACATCTCGTAACCATGAAAATTCACCCCCATGATCCCTCCCACTCTTCCCTGTTTTTTTTCCTCCAGGAGTTTCCATCCCGAAAAGCCTTTTATATACGTAAAATCGACTGGAGGACGCTTCATGTAGTTTTCGAACACCGTGATCGAATACCGGTACGATTCTCTCAGGTAATGTCCCGGCATGAGACCTGTCCCCGGCCAGGGTACCCGTATCTCATGAATGAGTCGTTTTTGCTCATCCGAAAAAAGAGAACTCTCACTCACTGATCCGTTCCCGGGAACACTATGGTAAAGGTCAACTTCCACACCATTCAACGTAAAATAATTTACGAGATTGAAAGAATGTTTTTGCATTCCCCCGATTACATAAGGATATATCCCATCC
>DATDFI010000064.1:0-3835 GCA_036522695.1 Bacteroidia bacterium
ATACCCGCAGTGCAGCCCGCATGCCTGGTGCCAGAGTATGTTTCCGGTTGGGTCCAACTTGTTCGTAATTGTCCAGGTGCCGTTGGTCCAGCTTCCCCCGCCTGCTGCATAAAAGGCATCATCATCTGCAATGAAAAAGTCATGGTATTTATCCGTGAAGGAAGTGGCGCCTTTGAGCCATTTCAGATCTCCTGCGGTATCGAGCTTGCATAAAAACTGGGCGCCATAAGGACCTCCATTGTCTAAACGCGCAGTATCAATTTTTACATGGCTGTAACTTCCAAGCACGACCATATTCCCGGACCGGTCCAGCTTTATACTTTCTCCGCTTGCATAACCCTGGAGGCTGTCGGGAGTATCGGATGTTTTATAAAGGAGCAAATTTCCTGATGGATCGAACTTTGAAATGGTGAGGTTTGAGATGTTATCCGATATCCAGTTACCGTAAAATAGGGCAGAGTCGGAATATTCACCGGTCATGTAAATATTCCCTTCTTTGTCAAGGCACAGCCCGCCACCGCAGTCGTTATAGGTCCCGCCACTTCTCTTGATCCACTGTACCTGGCCGCCCGCATCATATTTAACAATGAATGCATCATTGTTCCCGGCACTCACAAGGGCTGCATTGTCAAAATAAGCCGTATCCCTGAAATCACCGGTCATGTAGAGGACGCCATCACTGTCGCAGGCGATACCACGTACCCGGATCTTTGAGGTGAAATTTTTTTGCCAAAGCTGGTTGCCGTTGGAATCAAATTTGGCTACCATGGAACCGTCCGGGCACCCGTAATTGCTGTCCCAGTAAAAATATCCCAGGTAAAAATTGCCATACTTATCGGAAACAAGCTGAAGCGGGCTAACGTCAGTACTTACCGGCAAATTGGTCGCTACCGCTTTCGCCCAATCCCATTGCTGTGCGGCAGAAAAAAGTGAAATTGAAAAAAAATAAATGGTGAAAAAATTTTTCATTCGATGATCATTTTTTGAGTACTGCTTTCCTTTTCACTCATCACCTGCACGAAATAAATTCCCCTGGGTTTGTCAGAAAGATCAACGCGCGTTCCAGAGGAAAATATTTTTCCGGAAAAAACTTTTTCACCGAGGGAGTTGTAAATTTTTATTTCAGAAGTTCCGGTTAGACCCGAAAGCGTGAAGAGGCCGTGCGAGGGGTTGGGGGATAAGATCAGGCCCCGGGCTGTATCCGGCTCGCCTATTCCAACATTTGTACAAAGTGTAATTTCATTTCCAGCGGACCATAATTGAGTGGTGACTGTATTTTCCACACCACCCCAACCCTCCTGGGCATTTACATTATCCCAACTCACTCCTGATCCGACAGTTGTTGGCACATCATATTCATGACAACGGCTATTACCATTGCTATCTGTCTTTACCAGGTATACATCATCCACGCCTATTCCAAATTCATCCGTCATTCCGGCCAACACAAATCCTCCGTCAGAAGTTTGCGCTCCACCGAAAGCGAGATCATACATTGTGCCCCCGTATCTTTTCGACCACTCCAGATGGCCGTTGGAAAATGTTTTAACGGCATATACATCATAATCCGATGAATCCTGTTCACTATACCCTGCCATGAAAAAACCTCCATCGCGGGTTTGCTGAACCATGAACGCCTTGTCTTCTTTCGGGCCACCATAGGAATAACCCCATTGTAAATTTCCATTCGACTGCGTTTTTAACAAATACATATCCCCGTTAATATCAGCGCAGCTACCCGACATGCCACAAATAATATAACCACTGTCGGATACTTGCCTGATCGCGTAGGCAACATCTTTACCCGAATCACCGTACCGTTGCGCCCATTGCAACGTGCCCTGACTGTCTGTTTTAACCACCATGACATTTTCATTCCCGTTATCAGGATCATTGAAACTGTATGTATAACCGGCAATAATAAATCCCTTATCAAACGTTTCCTGTACGCTGTTCGCACCATCTTCCCTGGGCCCTCCAAATGTCCTGGTCCATCTCAAGTTCCCATAAGAATCCAGTTTCACCAGGTACATATCTCCCGTAGGATCCCCGAAGCTGCAGCTCTTGCCTGCCGCGATATAGCCTCCATCCGATGTCTGGCATACGGAAAGACCGTAATCAAAATCTCCGCCTCCAACTGTTTTTGACCATTGCAGGTTCCCTGAGCTATCTATCTTGATGAAATAAATATCGGTCCGCAATGCGCCAAAACTATTCGTCCAACCGCAAATAATAAAACCCTTGTCTGAAGTTTGCTGTATTGAATTTCCCCAATCGTTATACGGCAGATCACCGAAAATCTTTGTCCATTGTAATGTGCCATCAAAGGCAGTTTTAAGCACGTATACGTTTTCATCCCCGTTAGGAACCTGGGTCGTTCCGGTCATGATAAATCCACCATCAGTTGTTTGGTTCACGTACCATGCTTCGGAATTTTTCATGGGTTCGTATATCTTTTGAAAGACAACCTGCGCGCCCACCTGCGCCACGCACACCCAAAAAATAAAAGCGATCGTAAATATTCTCATGCAGAAATAATTTTCAGTAGCGCACACACGCCCACTCAAAATTATGACCGCTTATTGCGGAAGTGAAAAGCCAATCGGTAAGGGAGGAGATTTTATAGCCGGGGTGGGTATCAGAAGATGTTTCGCGTAATTCGATCCGTTCATCTCCCGGTGTTCTTTTTCAATTCTGACAAATAATTTCTGTAGAGCCTGGCTCGCCCATCGCTTACTTTAGCAGCCTAAAGAAGCTCCCTTGAAAACATACGGGATTTCCAGGAGGCCGTAAGGTTAGCTTATTCATCCTCTTATAAAAAACGGTCTTACTTTTTTCACTGCCGGTCCCGGGTTTGTCGAAGGAGTCACGCTCTTTTTAATCCCGTTGAACGGATTGAATTCCCGCATCTCGTATTCCGCACCAATTGCCCGTTCAATCTTATCGTCACCAAAGCGCCTGCGCATACGGTCCATGGCCTGGTACAGTTTGATCATCTCTTCCGAGTCCTCGAACATATCCACTTGGTGCGCGCCATGCACAAGATGGCTGAAGCGCACGCCCACCAGCCGCACCAGCAAGCGCCTGTTGTATAATTTATCGAACAGCTCTTTCACGCGCGCAATGAGCGTGTGATCGCAGGCTGTGTAAGCAATGCGCGCCTGCATGGTGTGCGTATCAAAATCGGAGTAGCGCACCTTTACCGTAACGCAGGAAGTGAGTTTTTGCTCGGTGCGCATCTGGAACGCGATCTTCTCCGTCATCTTTACGAGTATGGCCTTCAGCTTGCTGATGTCGATGGTGTCGCTGTCGAATGTTTCTTCGGTGGAGATGGATTTGCGCTCGGAGTACGGGACCACGGGCGTGTTATCGATGCCGTTTGCTTTTTTCCAGATGCTGAGGCCGTTCTCCCCGAGCACATGCTGCAGCAGTTCAGGAGGCATTTGCTGGAGCGTGAGCACTTTTTCAACACCCATGGTATACAGGAGCTGTGCGGTCTTTTCGCCTATCATGGGAATTTTACGTACGTGCAGGGGCGCAAGAAAATTCTTTTCGGTGCCGAAATCGATCTTCATTTGCCCATTGGGCTTGGCCTCGCCTGTAGCCACTTTGGAAACGGTCTTGTTGCGCGAGAGACCGAAGGAGATGGGCAGGCGGGTCTCCTTCATTATTTTTTGCCGCAGCTCCGAAGCGAATTTGTACGTTCCGAAAAAACGGTCCATGCCGGTGAGGTCGATGTAAAATTCATCGATAGAGGATTTTTCATACAGCGGCACTTTTTCGCTGATGATCTCGGTGACCATGTCGGAATACTTCGTGTAATCCTCGTAATCGC
>DATDFI010000065.1:0-3995 GCA_036522695.1 Bacteroidia bacterium
AGGGGAGCGTGATCTCCGAGCACGAACGCCTGCGCATGGTGATCGAAAAGCTTGGTCCTACTTTCATCAAGTTCGGGCAAATACTGGCCGACCGCCCCGACATTGTTTCTGAAAAGTTCCGAGAGGAGTTAAAGAAATTGCAATCGGGCGCGAAACCTTTCGATCACGAGCTGGCCATGGAGCTTATCGAGCGCGAACTCGGTGCGCCTATCAACAGCGTGTTCGAATTCATCGACCCTGTTTGCATAGGTTCGGCTTCGATAGGCCAGGTGTACAAAGCGAGGATGAAACAGGGAAGGTTGGTGGTAATAAAGATCCAGCGGCCCGATATCAAGGAGAAGATTGAGATGGACCTGCAGCTGCTGCATTTTTTGGCGGCAAGGCTGGCGAAGGAATATCCCGAACTCGTGGTGATGAATGTGACAGGGCTGGTGAGGGAATTCGGTGAGACCATCATGCTTGAACTGAATTATTTTCACGAAGGGAGCAATGCGTTGCGCTTTGCCCAGATGTTCAAGGATGTTCCGTACTGTAAAATTCCAAGGGTCTACCTCGATATCTCAACACACCGTATGCTGGTGATGGAGTACGTGCAGGGCGTAGCGCCCGACAGCCCGCATGAATTATTGAAGCACGGTCTCGATCCGAAAGTGGTGGCCGACCATGGCATTCATGTTTTTTTAAAGATGATCTTCGAGCATGGTTTTTTTCATGCCGACCCACATGCAGGAAATATTTTTGTGCAAAAGGGGAACCGGATCGCGCTTATCGATTTCGGGATGGCGGGTTCGCTAAAACCCTCGCACATGCAGTTCCTCGCAGGTTTCACGTTAGGGCTTGCCACCCGCAATGCGCAGCGCATCAGCGAGGCATTGCTTCGCCTAAGCGGGAATAAATTTTTTAAAGAGCGGGAAGATCTTGAATTCCGCGTGGAAGAGATGCTGAAGCGCTACGGCTCGCTATCGTACGAGAAAATAAAATTCTCGCAGGTGCTCAATGAGTGCGTGAAAATAATCCTGAAATACGAGCTGAAAATCCCGGCCAGCATTTACCTGCTCATCAAGGCCCTCGCCACGCTCGAGAAATTCGGCCATAACCTCGATCGCAATATTTCACTCGCCACATACATCAGGCCCTATGCCATCACGCTCATACGAAAGCAATACTCGCCTAAAACGGTGGTGAGCGAGATCATGGCAACCGTAAAGGATTATTTTGCAGTGGCGCGTTCCTTCCCCCAGGAGTTAAGCGAGATCATGTACAAAGTGAAACAGGGAAAGCTTATTCACGATATCCAGCTCAGCAACGAGGAAGCATTCACGCGTTCTTTCAGGCAGCTCGGCCGTATTATCGCATTGGCCTGCGTGATCGGTTTCACGCTAGCGGGCTCATCCATCATGATCACCTGGGGACATAATTCCTGGCTTCCCAATTTCATGTTCATGGTGTCTTCCGTTTTCGCGGTATGGTTGCTGCTAAGATTATTTTTTAAGATCAGGATATGATTTAATGACATCCCCTTTTATTTTAAAGGGGAGTGCGGGAGCAGAGAGCATGGGGCGGGAGATTCGCCCGGCAGCGAGCTGGCAGTAGTGTATTATGAATGGGTCTCGCCACTGCGTTACGCTATGTCAGGCTGTGCGTTGCAGCCCGGCCCATCAAGTATCTTATTGTACCACCACGATCTTTATCGCGGCATTATGGAAAAATTCTCCCGGGAAAGGCATGGAGATATTCGGATCTAGAACAAGCACGTCCAGTTGTTCTATATTTTTCAGGCAACTTGGTAGGGTACCGATGTACCCGCTGCGTGCCAGGTTAAGGGTGTGCAATTGCGTAAGCTCACAAATTGCCTGCGGAAATTCGACCAGTGAGTTCTTTTCGAGTGAGAGTGTGTTGAGATTTTTCAGGTTATTGAACGCAGGCGGTAAACGCTGAACATCATTATGGTCCAGGTAAAGCTGTTCCAGTTTCACAAGGTTCCCTATTCCCTGCGGGATTTTATTCAACCGGTTAAAGGAGAGTGAAAGTATTTTAAGGTTCGCGAGGTTTTGGATATTATCAGGCAAGGAGATCAGCTGGTTATCTTTCACCGATAATTCTTTTAAGCTGTCGAGCTCCCCGATCACCGCGGGTAAAATGGTAAAGCGGTTACTGCTCAGCACGAGCCGCTGCAGGTGATGCAGTTTCCCCAGGCCCAAAGGAAGTGAGGTAAGCCGGTTGTGAAAAAGATTGATCTCTTTCAATTCGCTGAGTTGGCCGATCTCTTCGGGCAAAGCGGTAAGCCTGTTATTGCTCAGGTCGAGCGCCTCAAGGTGTATTAATTTTCCAATGTCGGCCGGCAACTCTTTCAGTTTTTTATGCGCGAGTGAAAGTATGTGTACGCGCTCCGGGTGCGCCAGCGCGGCTTCCATCGAAGTGTATACGGTATCCTTCTGCGCCCGCAGAGAAGTGGAAATGAGCAGGAGGAAAATTAGTTTCTTCATCGGGGTTTTATCTTTTTTCTCTGGATTTAATTCGCGGTGAATGCGGGCTGCGCCACAATTTTGTGTGGTACCACCAATGCTCCCAGAACGGGCCTTCACTTCCGAATACCGGATCGGTTGAGGGAAGGGGCACATGTTCAATATTTTTTAGTGTGATCTCCAGCTCACCGGCCTTGCCGTAGTTAACATCCCAGTCCATCCCGTTGGGATAAGCTCCAACGCAACGGAAATGATCATCACTCACTAATTTGTGTGAAACGCCTACGGGAATGATGATCACATCGCCCTTTTCCAGCTCGGTAATGATGCCGTTCGGGCCGCCAAGCGCGACTTTTGCTCTTCCGCGAAAGGCGCCCAGCACTTCGTGCGTGGTGCTATGGTAGTGATGGAAATCGTACATGCCATCGCGCCATGAATTCTTCCAGTTGTTATCGTGGAATATCTTTTCGATCACCGATGCCGCACGGAACGGTAATTCCGGCAAACCGAAAACATGTTTATAAATGAGCACAGGCAATTCCGCATTATTGGGAAAATTCCCATCGGCTTTTATCGAGTAGCGCACCACGCGTGGCGGCAGCAATATTTTTTTCATCTGTCCCTCCTTTTCCTGCATTTACCCGCGCAAGAATTATTCCCGCTTCGTTACCGTTCGCGGGAACGGTCGCTGTTTTTTTTCGGAGCAATTAAAAGCTCAAAGCGGGGAAATTTTTTCCCGTCCCGCCCGGGCGGCCGTGTTATTTCTCCCCTGTAATATCGTTTTTACACTATAAGCACTGCCGGCCATTTACTGGCACGCTTTTATGTCTTTCCCAATAAATTGAAAAGCGATGAGCGGAAAACTAGCGAATAAAAAGGTGGCAATACTGGTCACCGATGGTTTTGAAGAATCGGAATTCTCGCAACCCTTAAAAGCGCTTAAGGATGAAGGCGCGCAGGTGGATGTGATCTCCCTCAAACCCGGGAAAGTGAGATCCTGGTCAAAAGGAAACTGGAGCACGGAGTATGACTCGGATAAAACGGTAACGGAAGCCAGTGCTCAGGATTATGATGCGCTCGTTTTGCCCGGTGGAGTGATGAATCCCGACAAGCTGCGCATGAATAACGATGCGGTGAGTTTTGCCGGTGGCTTTTTCGAAGACAGTAAACCCGTGGCCGCGATCTGTCATGGTCCGTGGACACTCATCGAAACGGGGGAATTGAAAGGACGCAAGGTCACTTCTTATCCTTCACTCAAAACCGATCTCATCAATGCCGGAGCGCATTGGGTGGATGAGGAAGTGGTGGTGGACAATGGTTTGGTGACGAGCCGCAATCCCGGTGATCTTCCCGCCTTCTGTAAAAAGATGGTGGAAGAGATCAGCGAAGGAAAACACAATAAAATAACCGAGGGCGCAGAGGACCGCAGTGATCATAATATTAAGCGCGGACTCTTTTTCGTATAAAGGACTCAATGCGGCAGGGCTGATCATATTCCGGAGGTTAATTGTTCAGCCGGCTGAACAATTA
>DATDFI010000066.1:0-3286 GCA_036522695.1 Bacteroidia bacterium
GATCACGGCAAGAACGGGAACGATGGCATTGGTGGTGCATGACGCAGCTGAAAATACCTGCTCATCTTTTTTGTAATCCTTATGGTTCACACCGAAAACGATATTGGGAATGTCGCCTTTGCCCGGGGCGGTAAGCAATACTTTTGAAACGCCTTTTGCTTTGAGGTGCTTGCTCAGTCCTTCCCGGTCGCGCGCAATACCGGTGTTGTCGATCAGCAATGCATCGTTAATGCCATACGCGGTATAATCTATCGAAGCGGGATCAGAAGCGGAGATCATGTGAATGGTGTGTCCATTCACGATGAGGCAACGATTTTTTACATCCGCTATTACAGTTCCGGGAAAAGGCCCGTGCACCGAATCCGTGCGCAAGAGATCGGCACGCTTAACAATGTCCTCATCCGATTTGTCGCGCGTAACGATGGCACGCAAACGAAGCTGTTCGCCCTTTCCTGCTTGCGATATGAGTTCGCGCGCAGCAAGGCGGCCGATGCGACCGAAGCCGTACAGCACCACATCCTTTGGATTGAGTTGAAATTTATCATGGCCTATGATATTGCCCAGTTTTGAAATGAGAAATGCCTTGGGATCATTTTTCTTTTCCTGGCTCAGCTCGGCCGAAAGTTTCCCGTTGTCGATGCGCGAGGGCACGAGATCGAGTTTGGTGAGCTCGCGCGCAAGCTGCAGTGTCACGTTTATGTCGATGGGTTTTTTCACCACATCGTTAGCATACTGGTGCAGGTTCATGATCTCGCTCGCACTACGGTCGATAAGCTGGTTGCGGAAGATCACGAGTTCCACTGATTTTTCGAACCACAAGTGCCCGATGATGCCGATGAGTTCTATTGCTGCTTTTTCCTGCTCGATCCAGTCTACGAGCTGGGTCTCGTATGTTTTCTTTAAAGTGCCGTTAAGAAGGGTCATAATGATAAAAGCTGTTAGTATTAGAAGTTAGTAAAAAAAGAAACCGCAAAGGAGAGTGATGATTGATTTGCTCTTGCCTGTGCGGTTTCCACGATCATTCCTGGATTGTTCTTAGCCGAGGTACGCCTTTAAAAGTTTGCTTCTCGAACTATGACGGAGCCTGCGAATGGCTTTTTCTTTGATCTGGCGCACACGCTCACGGGTAAGATCGAATTTAGCACCGATCTCTTCCAGCGTTAAGCCGTGGTTTTGTCCTATACCGAAGAAAAGTTTGATCACATCGCGCTCGCGCTCGGTGAGCGTAGAAAGTGAGCGCTCGATCTCTTTTTGAAGCGACTCGCTCATCAGCGTGTTGTCGGCACGAGGTGAATCGTGGTTCACGATCACATCCATCAATGTGTTCTCTTCACCGTTGGCGAAAGGAGCATCCATGGAAACGTGACGACCCGATACACGCATGGTGTCGGCCACTTTATCTTCAGGCAGTTCAAGGCACTGTGCCAACTCTTCAGCGCTGGGCTCCCTTTCGAAAACCTGCTCGAGGCGTGAGAATGCTTTGTTGATCTTGTTAAGTGAACCTACCTGGTTAAGAGGCAAACGCACGATACGCGACTGCTCAGCCAGGGCCTGGAGGATACTTTGACGGATCCACCATACTGCATAAGAGATGAATTTGAAACCCCTTGTTTCATCAAAACGCTTTGCCGCTTTGATCAAACCGAGGTTACCTTCATTAATAAGGTCGGGCAAACTCAAACCCTGGTTCTGGTACTGCTTGGCTACTGATACTACGAAACGTAAATTGGCTTTGGTCAGTTTTTCGAGGGCCGTTTGGTCCCCGTCCCTGATCTTTTTAGCGAGTATCACCTCTTCTTCTGCGGTGATCAGTTCTTCCCTGCCTATCTCCTGTAAATACTTGTCGAGAGACGCGCTCTCGCGATTGGTAATCGATTTGGTTATCTTTAGTTGTCTCATCTTCGAAAATTGTTTTGGGGATTATTGCTATACCTAACTATTATATAATACGAATGAGGGGCTAAAAAATTTTGGCAAAGTTATTCCTTTTTGCAAAAACTGCAAGTAAGTCACCCGATAGCTCGCCCAGGGGTATTGATTGATATTTAAGCGTTTATGAAATTATTCTGCAAATAAATGAAAGGCGCCCATAAAGAGCGCCTTTTCATCGACCAACAATGGGGATGTTGTTCATTACTTTTTATAAACCAAAGGCGTAATAAGCCCTCATCCCGTTAGGATAAACACCCTCTATAAGTACCCCGCCTTTTTTGTTAGCAAGCGCAGTATCAATATCCTGCGGGGATGAAACTTTCTTTTTATCTATACTGGTTATAATAAAGCCTTCTTTGATGCCGGCACTTCTCAGTTTACCCCCGTCAAGCGAGGTAACTTTTATACCATTACTGATACCGAGTTGCTTCATTTCATCGGGCGAAACGGCCTCGAAGGTTGCACCAAGTGCAGATACATTTTCCACTTCCTGCTTTTGGACCAGGCTGGTATTGCCATCCTTGTTCTTGAACACAACCGGTATGTCCACGTCTTTGCCATTACGGTTCACGGTCACATTCACTTTATCACCTGGACGGAATTTCCCGATCTGCTCGAGCAGGGAAGAAGTGTTGACTACATTGATGCCTGAAATTTTAGTGATGATGTCACCTTCTTTGATGCCGGCTTCTTCGGCAGCACCGCCACCTGTCACACCGTTCACATATACACCTGCCAGGTCGGTAATGTTTTTCTCACCTGCGAATTTGGAATCGATATCGCGTATGCTCACACCCATAAAGGCGCGCTGCACCGTACCGAATTCAAGGAGGTCGTTCACCACTTTTTTCACAATGTTCACCGGCACGGCAAACGAATATCCCGTGTAAGAACCCGTGTTGGATGCGATGGCAGAGTTGATTCCGACAAGTTGGCCTGCACTGTTCACCAACGCTCCACCGCTGTTGCCGGGGTTAACAGCCGCATCGGTTTGAATAAAGGATTCGATGGGAGCGGGACTGTTGGCACTGTGCCCGTTGTCGAGGATATTGATATTCCTTCCTTTCGCACTCACGATCCCCGCGGTTACGGTTGAGGTAAGATTGAAAGGATTACCCACCGCAAGCACCCATTCGCCCACCTTCACGTCATCGGAGTTGCCGTAAACGAGGTAAGGGAGGTTTTGTTCCTTGATCTTTAAAAGCGCGAGGTCGGTGGAAGGATCTTTACCGATCACATCGGCTGTATACGTTCTTTTATCATTAAGTGTCACTTCCACTTTATCTCCTTTATCGATCACGTGGTTATTGGTCACAATGTAACCGTCACCGCTGATGATCACGCCCGAGCCGGT
>DATDFI010000067.1:0-2854 GCA_036522695.1 Bacteroidia bacterium
AACGGATATTGCCGATGGACTTATTGCGCGGACCTTTAAACTTGAAACGGAGTTCGGGGCAAGGCTCGATTCATTTGCCGACCTGGGAACATACATTCTCGCATTCACCGGGATGGTGGCGCTCGAACATATTTTTGTTCATGAACATATAGTGGCGTTCACGGTGCTTATCTGCTTTTATGCTGCGCAGCTGGCGGTGGCTGTCATCCGTTTCAAAAAGCCGCCACACCTGCATTTATATTCCTGCAAGGCCACCGGTTATTTCCAGGGTTTTTTCGTACTCACTTATTTTATTTTCGGTTATACGGCATGGTATTTTTATTTGATGATCATCATTTCCTGCCTTGCATATCTGGAAGAACTTGTAGTTTTGCTTTTTATTCCCCGTATCCGTTCCAATGTACGCGGCATTTATTTCATGCTGAAGGAACACGGACGGATCGTTTGAGCAGAAAAACAGAAGAAGGGTATGTACTGGAGCGTATTTTATATCACCACCGCTTATTTTTTACTGGGAGCTATCGGTATTTTTTTAATCAACCGTAAAAAGGGCGGAGCAGGTGAGCGCTGGAAGAAATTCTTCATTTACGCACTTATCGTTTACGGTGTGGAAAATGCCATTATTTCGGTGCGGCCATTCCCGTATTTAGGGGCTGCGCTCATGCTTGTTGGTGCGAACGAGATCGTTTTTGTGTGGCGATGGCATCCGGGGAGGAAGTGGTATGTGCTGCTGGTCGCGATCCTTCTTTTTGCGGCTATTTCTTACGGTTTCTATCATTTTACCAAAATGGGAGATGAGTCGCTCATGCAACTTTACATTTACCTGGTGGTACTTACCTTTGATGGATTCAGCCAGGTGTTCGGGCAATTGCTGGGCAGGCACACTTTTGTAAAGAAGATCAGCCCGAATAAAACGATAGAAGGTGCTTTGGGCGGTTTCTTCATGGCCTTGTGCACCGCTTTTTTACTCCGTGGTTTTTTTAATGTAGACCTTGTACAATTGACCCTCCTCACAGCGTTGATGTGCGTTATGGCATTGGTGGGTGACCTCTTTGCTTCGTGGTACAAGCGTTTGAACAATGTGAAGGATTACAGCAACCTTATTCCCGGTCATGGAGGCGTACTGGACCGCTTCGACAGTTTTATTTTCACGGGCGCCTGCTGGTGGGCGGGAAATTACCTGGGCTGGTGGTAATTCGCAGCGGTTATTTCACGTTCTTCCCCAGCTTTTTCAAAAAATTATCGCTGAGGTCGAGATAGCACAGCATGTTGCTGCGACCGCGGTTGAGGAGCAAGAACTTATCGCGGAATTCCGCCATTTTCTTTTCCTTGTTGCCCGTACCCGAATCCATCTGCAGGGAAAGCATTTTGATAAGGGCATTCGCATTTTCGTACTCGTGTTTATTTTCCAGCTCGCGTATCTTGCGGGCAACATTTTTCAGAACGGTGTGGGCCGTATCGTATTTGTTCTGCATGGAACAGCACAGCACAAAGAATAATTTGATCTCGATCTCGGCATGCGCCATGTTCTTGAAAACAATTTCATTCAGGACATTGTTGAGCTGGGCGGCTGCTTCGGCATATTTGCCGGCATAAAACAGGGATGCAGCGGTATAGCGCACGTAATTAAGATAAGCCGGAACATCGTGCTTCTCCGGCTGGAAGTCTTTCAGCAATTCTTTATTTTCTTCGGATAAAGCAGCCGTTTCATTCAGCCGGATGGCACGTTGTATCCTGGAGAGAAAGAAAACGGAGGAATAGCAGCAAAAATTGAAGTTGAGGAACATGGAGAGGTTGGAATTCACCATGTCGTAATACTGCTCCGCTTTTTTGTGCTGCATGGCCTGGTGATAATACTCGAAACGAAGGAAGGCGATCACCTGCTGGAGGTAACGATAACTCGAATCAGCGGGATAGGAATCCATGATTTTCTCGGTGGCGGTTAAAATGTCTTCAATAGGTTCATCATCTTTCACCGCTTCCGAAAGCGGAACGAATAAGGCGAAAGAAACATCGAGTATGTTCCGGTATACCGTGAGGTGATGTGATTGGTACAACCTGCACAGCGATGCCATCTCCTGTTTCATCATCTTCATCAGCTCATGTGTATCGGCATTTCTCGAATTATCGTATTCTCCGAGATATTTCATGAAGGAAGAAAGCACATCTTCCGCTTTATCGAGCGCAATGGTGTATCCCAGGTGTCGATTATACGCCTGTGCATAATCATAATACTTGGGAGAAGTGATGTGGAGCTTTTTGAGTGCGCTGTAAACGTCCGTTAGTTCGTACGGAAGATCATGCGTGAGCAGGTCCTTCTCCAGTTTGCCAAGTACGGCAACAGCCGTTTCTTTTTTGGTGTTGTAAACCAGGTCTGGAATGGTAGCCACTTTTTTCAGCAGGTCGGTTTTTGATCCATCCAGGCCTGCCGAAAGGAATTCACCCACGCGCTTGTACAGCCTCGATTTAAGGGTATAATAGGCGCTGGTATTCACCCCCAGTTTTCCCATAATGTCTTCGTCATCCATCTTGTCATCGCGCAGGTAAGTGGCGAGGGAATGGAATTTTTCGGCACTGTTGCCTTTCAGTTGTGAAAGAAGTTTTTCATACTGGTCTTCTTTCATTTGTGCGATCACATCTTTCAGTTTGAGCATAAGGGAAAGTTCTTAACGGGATAAAAATACATTTTTCACTTTCTTTTCCATAACTAAGGTCCTTCTTTTTGTTTCCGGGAGAATAACGGATTTTACAAAAATCTTACATGTGCCACCCCCGGGGCCATATCGGGCGGTATGGGCCTGGGGGGTGGAATAGTTTTGTGTCATCAAAATAATTGAAAACACATGAAAAAGAC
>DATDFI010000068.1:0-8564 GCA_036522695.1 Bacteroidia bacterium
AGTGATCCCTTTATTGGGCGAAAAGCACATTGTTTCGGAATATTGTATCGGTGCGATAGGCAAGGTGCGTTCGGTGATGCTTTACGGTGATGTGCCCATGCAAGAGATGGAAAAGGTGCTGTTGGATAACCAGTCAAGAACATCGGTGATGCTTACGCGGGTGCTGGCCAAACACTATTGGAAAATAGAGCCGGGATGGGTGGCGGCTAAGGAAGGTTTTGAAAAGGAGATCGGGGGTGCGAGCGGGGGCGTGGTGATCGGTGACCGGACCTTTGCATTGGAAAATAGATTCAAATACAATTACGACCTGGCCGAGGAATGGGAAAAGTTCACGGGGCTGCCCTTTGTTTTCGCCTGCTGGGTGGCGAATAAGCCGCTCCCGGTTTCTTTCATGGGCTTGTTCAATGATGCCTTGCGTTATGGTTTGGAAAAACGTGATGCGGTGATACAGGAGATCAAAAGACCCCCTGCTTCACGTGAAGTTATTACGGACTACCTTCATAACAGCATCAATTACGATCTTGACCGGGAAAAAATGCAGGCCATGGAAAGATTCCTCGAACTCATAAAAACGATTTCCTGAAAGCAACGCTTCATCCATGGGTTCGTCCTTATATAGAGTAACCCTGCATTCTTTGTATCATTTTATTTCTAAATTTGTTTACAGATAGCTTCTATCAAACCTCAGTACCTATGAACAGACCTCTGACCAAAACCTCGCTCTTACTGTTTTTATTCCTGTTAGTCGGTTTTTCGGGCTTCGGCCAAAGTAAGGACCAGAATGTGATCGGTGAGACCGGTGATCAGGTAAAACTCTTCAACGCGCGCCAATCCTATTTCAAAGGCGATTATGTGAAGGCGCTTAATCTTTACAAAGAAGTTTTGAAGAACAAACCCAATGATGCCAATGTGCTTTTTCACGTGGGTGAGGTTTACTTTGCCATGGATGCTTACGATGATGCGCAGGAGTACCTCGAGAAGGCTTATGGTATAGACCCGAAAGGCGCTGATGAACTTTTGTACTACCTGGCCCGTGTGCACCATGTGCAGGGCGATGTGGATAAAGCGAAAACGGAGTACGAGCAATACAAGACCCAGTTGAATAACGAGGCGAAAGCGAAGGAACTGGAGCTTGACCTGCTCATACAGCAATGCGTTACCGCTAAAGATCTTATGTCGCACCCGGTTGATGTGGTGATCACCAATGCGGGTGACATGATCAACTCGAGCTACGATGATAAAGGCCCTTCGATCACTGCCGATGGAAAAACACTGGTGTTCACCTCGCGCAGGCCCCAGGGAAAATCCGGTCAGAATGTCGATAAAGAGGGAGATTATAAATATTTTGACGATATCTATACGGCTACCTGGGATGAGACCAAGCAAAATTGGACAGAAGCGGATCTTATCAAAGGTTCTGTAAATACCGAGGACCATGATGCTGTGACCAGCATTTCTCCTGACGGCAAGCAGATCTTCATTTATCGGAATAACAACACCGATGCAAGAGGAGGTGAGATCTTCGTTTCGAAGGTTCAGCAGTCGGGAAAATGGGGCGCGCCCAAAAATATTGGCAAGCCCATCAGCACTTCTTACGTTGAGTTGGGTGCCTGCATTTCATCCGATGGCCAGCGTTTATTTTTCGTGAGCGAGCGCCCCAAGGGCGGAACATCCGATCAGAAAGGTTTTGGCCAGGGCGATATCTGGATGTCGACACGCATTTCAAAGACACAATGGGGCCCTCCGGTGAACCTTGGTCCCGATATTAATACACCCATGGATGAAGGAGGTATCTTCCTCGATCCCGATGGAAAAACCTTGTTCTTCAGCTCCGATGGTCACAACACCATGGGCGGTTACGATGTTTTCATGACACGTTTCGAGAATGGAAAATGGAGCAAGCCGGTGAACCTCGGTTACCCCATCAACAGCACGCGCGATGATAAATGTTTTGTGTTGAGCACGGATAATAAAACCGCTTATTTCGACAGCAATCGTTCAGGAGGAACAGGCGATCGCGATATCTACAAAGTGGATATGAGCAAGTACCACATCATGGGCGATGAAAACCCCGATACCGGCCCTAAAGTTTCCATATTAAAGGGTACCGTGATCATTTCCGAGAGTGGGCAGGGCACCGAGACCACCGTGATCATTAAGGATAAAGAGACCGGCCAGGAAGTTTCACGAACCACTTCATCTCCCGAGGGAGAATATTTCTTCACGCTGCCGGCTGACAAAAAATACATCATCGAAGTGGATGAGAAAGGTTACCAGAAAGTCTCGGAGGAATTCACTTTGCCTTCCGATAAAAAAGGAACCTTCACCATGGTGAAGCACCTCCTGCTGAACAAGGAGAAAAAATAACGCGTTAAAGGCGTTGATCCAAAGAGCGGGGAAATTTTTTCCCGCTCTTTTCGTTTTATGACACATCGAATACTTATTATCTTTAATCGTTGATGGAAGAAAGCGTGGAGCTTTTTTTGTTTTGATCAAATTGAAAAAATGGATTTTGAGTGGAAACCCTCCGGCTCACGCAAGCGCGCAAACAGCGCGGCTCACCCAGGGGGGTAATAAAACGCAAAAATATGAGTGAAAAAATTAATATTCTTTGGGCTGATGATGAAATAGACCTGCTTCGGCCGCATATACTTTTTTTAAGAGAGAAAGGATACGGGGTGGAGACCGCCAACAGCGGTGATGTGGCCCTGGACCTTATCAAACAAAATGATTTTGACATTGTTTTTTTGGATGAGAACATGCCGGGGCTGAGCGGTCTCGAAACATTGAACCGCATCAAAAGTTCACAGCCTCAATTGCCCGTGGTGATGATCACTAAGAGTGAGGAGGAACACATCATGGAAGATGCAATCGGCAATAAGATTTCCGATTACCTCATCAAGCCGGTCAACCCCAACCAAATTTTACTCTCGCTCAAAAAGATCCTCGATAACAAACGCCTCATTTCCGAAAAGACCACATCCGGTTACCAGCAGGATTTCCGCAACATAGGCATGACGCTGAGCGACCGCCTTAGTTTTAAAGAGTGGTGCGAGGTGTATCGCAAGCTGGTTTTTTGGGAATTGGAGCTGGAGAAAAGCAACGATGCCAGCATGAGCGAGATCCTCACCATGCAAAAGCGCGAAGCGAATACACAGTGGGGGAAATTCATCGAGCGGCATTACATCAATTGGCTGCACGGTAAAGATGAGGCCCCCGCGCAATCCCACACACTCTTAAAACAAAAGCTTTTTCCCGTGCTCGATAAGGAGAGCAGCGTGTTTTTGCTGGTGATCGATAACCTGCGTTACGACCAGTGGAAAATGATCCAGCCCATCATCAGCGAATATTTCAAGGTGGAGAACGAGGAATTGTATTGCAGCATTTTACCCACGGCCACACAATATGCGCGCAATGCTTTGTTCGCGGGGCTAATGCCTTCCGAAATTCAAAAGCTGCACCCCGGCCTGTGGGTGGGCGATGATGAGGAAGAAGGAAAGAATCTGCACGAGGAAGAGTTGCTGGCTGCCAATTTGAAGCGCTCGGCCCGCGATATTAAATTTTCTTATCACAAGATCACCAACCATGCTGCCGGGAAAAAATTATCGGAGAACCTTTCCAACCTTATGCAGAATAAACTCAATGTGATCGTGTACAATTTTGTGGACATGCTTTCGCACGCGCGCACCGAAATGGAAGTTATACGCGAGCTGGCCGATAACGAAAGCGCTTACCGTTCCATTACCGTGAGCTGGTTCGAGCATTCCCCTTTGTACGATATGATCAAACAGATAGCGGAGAAAAAGGCGAAGCTCATCATCACCACCGATCACGGCACTATTAAGGTGACCGAGCCTTCAAAAATTGTGGGCGATAAGAACGTGAACACCAATTTGCGTTACAAGCAGGGCAAGAGTTTGAGTTATGAGAAAAAGGATGTGTTCGAGGTACGCAACCCGGCCGATGCTTTTTTGCCCAAATTGAATGTGAGCACCGCTTATGTTTTTGCCAAGGAGGATATGTTCTTCGCTTATCCCAATAACTACAACTATTACGTAACGTATTACCGCAACACTTTCCAGCACGGGGGCGTTTCACTCGAGGAGATGCTTATTCCGTATATCACGCTGGTGGCTAAGTGATGTTTTTTGGAGGCCTCCTGCTCGCAGGGGCGGTATATGTCCGCGCAACATGCAGGCCTTTACGCACCGGCTGCGGGCATATCCCGCTCGGCTCGCGGGGCCTATTCTGAGCGCTTCTGCTTCGCCCGGTGCGGGCGCTGTCGAAGGGCATAAAGCCTGTTGCAATTTTCGACTTTGTTCTCCTGCCTCTATCTATTTGCTAATTTCGTGCTGTGGAGATCCTTCAACTAAAACTCGACAGCCTTGCCGAACTTCCGGCTGCAGCAAAAAAAATGATCGCTGCCACAACCGGTAAAAAAAAATTTGCCTTTTACGGTGAAATGGGTGCAGGCAAAACCACCCTCATCAAAGCACTGTGTAAGGAGCTGGGCGTTACCGATCCAACATCAAGTCCCACATTTGCTTTGGTGAATGAATATCACAATCAAAAGGGAGAAAAAATTTACCACTTCGATTTTTACCGCATCAAAAACGAAACGGAAGCGCTCGACATGGGCTGCGAGGAGTATTTTTATTCCGGCAATTATTGCTTTATCGAGTGGCCGGAGAAGATCCCCAACTTATTGCCGGCCGGAATCGTGAAGGTGAACATTAAGTTGAATGGGTTGGCAAGAGAGATCAGTGTAGGGCAATAATGGTTACAGGCCTTGTACCAACTAACAACCAACAACCCTCTTCCCCCGTCCATCTTTTTTTCTTACCTTTAGCCTCCCAATTGCCCCTATGAAAACTTCAAAAGAAGTCCTTGCTTCCCTCACCAAGGGCCTGCTCATGCCGCAGGAGGAAATGCTGGAGGTGGCCCGTAAAAAAGGCAGTCTTTACATAGGCATACCCTGCGAAACCAGTTTCCAGGAAAACCGTGTAGCCCTCGTTCCCGATGCCATCAGCCTTCTCGTGAATAATGGTCACCGCGTGGTGGTGCAAACCAATGCCGGTAAAATGTCGAAGTTCGAGGACAACGATTACAGTGAGGCCGGGGCCGAGATCGTTTATTCCACCGAAGAGGTTTACAAGGCCGATATCATCTTAAAAGTTGCACCTCCCACCCCGCAGGAGATCGAACTCATGCAACCGAAGCAAACGCTTTTTTCGGCTTTGCAAATGAGTGTGCAGCCCGAAGATTTTGTAAAACAGCTCATGCGGAAAAAGGTCACCGCCATCGCGTTCGACTGGATCAAGGATGAAGAAGGGATCTTCCCCGTGATCCGTTCCATGAGCGAGATCGCAGGCGGCACTTCCATTCTCATTGCGGCCGAATATTTAAGTAACTCTAATGACGGGCAGGGCTCCATCCTTGGCGGCATCTCCGGCATTTCTCCCACCGAAGTGGTGATCCTTGGCGCAGGAACAGTAGGTGAGTTTGCTGCGCGCGCGGCATTGGGCCTCGGTGCCACAGTAAAAGTTTTCGATAACTCCGTTTACAAACTGCGCAGGTTGCAAAATACGCTCAACACGCGCGTGTTCACGTCCATCATTCATCCTAAAGTCCTGGCCAAGCACCTCAAAACGGCCGATGTGGTGATAGGCGCGGTTCGTGCTACGCACGGCTTTTCTCCCTTGCTTGTTACCGAAGCCATGGTGAGTGAAATGAAAACCGGCTCCGTGATCGTGGATGTGAGTATCGACCAGGGCGGTTGTGTTGAAACGTCCAAGGTCACCAGTCATACAAGCCCGATCTTTCGTAAACACGGAGTGATCCACTACTGCGTTCCTAATATCGCTTCACGTGTTTCGCGCACTGCCTCGTACGCATTCAGCACCATTTTCGCTCCCATTCTCATCAATATAGGTGAGGAAGGCGGGGTTGATAAAATGCTGAAGAATAACAGTGGCGTTCGTTTTGGCACCTACATCTACAATGGTACGCTCACCAATCAATACCTCGGTGAGACCTTCAAACTTCCTTACAAGGACATCGACCTGTTGATGGCCGCTATTTAAGTCATGCTCGACAAAGATTACGAAAGGAAGAACTTTTTTCGCAGGCTGCGTTTGTATCTTTTCGGGGTGAGCATGGGATGCGTGCTCGTGTATTTTTTATTGTGGAGGGGGCGCGATATGTCGTTCTGGACACCCAACAATCGCATACTGGACGATATCCGCCATGCGAAGATCACTTACTCTGCAGCGGCAAAATGCAAGCTGAAATGCCTTGATATGACCAAAGCGGATGTAAATGTTGCTTTTAAGTACGGAAGCGTGGATTTTTCTAAATTCGTGGACAGCAGCAGGATCAAATATTATACGGTTTTAGGAGGTGTAACCCAGGATATCAGCATCAAATTGTCCCTCAACATGAATATGGATACAGTGGTACGGATCATCGATATCAGCCGCGTGATAGCAAAAGATACCTGTACACATTGCAATTCAAATGATTAATTTCGCATCATGATCAAACGTATTCTATTCCCGGTATCCCTAGTAATGGTATTCGTTTATGCCTGTGGCAACAAATCTGAAAAGGTGCTGCAGAAACTCCGTACGGGGTCCGTGGTTTATACATCCGCTTCCGAATGCATGCTTCAGTGTCTCAATGTTTCCAAAAAGGAGGTGCGCACACTCCTCGATTCGGGTGTGGTTGATTTCGACAGCAGTAACCTGAAAGGGAAAGATCCTATCTATTACATCAAACCTTCCGGTGATGCCGATCTCCGCATCATGGTCTCTTCCACCGACAGCAACACCAATGTGCTTGTCATCAAGCGCGAGGGCATGAAGGACACTTGCCGGTGCAATTGAGCTGTCGGTCTATTCTTTGAAAATTCCCCGCTTGCAAATTTGATTTTGAGTTTAATTTCTTCTACCTTGGCGTAAGCTTATCATTCTTATTGCCCGTTCTTACGATCGCATCCTGCCTGTTTTTAATGGCAGCGATCGCATCCACTAAAACATATTTCACATGAGAAAACATGTACGCCTATGCCTGTCCATTGCGACCGCGCTTTCCGGGATTTCCTTTTCAGCATCAGCACAAAGCCAACTCAGTGATGCCGCTATTACAAGCTACAGTAAACTGACCGGCCTTCCGAATTTCTTTCGGTTCTATCCCGGCCACAGGCTCAATGCCGAACAACTCAACGATTGGGCGCGTTATTCCTTAGGTCTTGACGGGGCAGTAACTTTTAAAGCTTACAGCACCGAGCCCGATCAACTCGGGTTCGTGCATGTGCGTTTCCGCGAGTACCTCAATGAATATCCCATCGAGAATTCCATGCTCATTGCCCACGTGAAAGACGGGAATGTTGTTTCCCTGAATGGTGATTATTATAAGCTTCTCGATCCTGCACAGTCGGCCGCTGTTTCGGAGCAGCTGGCATTGCAAAATGCTTTGAAAAAAGTGAATGCCAAAAGATACAAGTGGGAAAATAGAACCGAGGAGGAAGAAATGAAGAAGGACCTTAACGATCCCGGCTTCACGTATTATCCCAAAGGAGAATTGGTCATTGCACATGTTGACGGAAAAGATTATTCTGCCGCCAACATGCGCCTTGCCTATAAGTTCAATATTTATGCAGAGGAGCCGCTCTCCCGTGCTTATATCTTTGTAGATGCGCAAACCGGTGAAGTGATCGGGAAGTCGGACATCATCCACGATGCCGATGTGGTGGGAACAGCCACCACCGTTTACAGCGGGACCGTTCCTATGACCTGTGATAATACCGGGCCTAATGCCTACCGCCTGCAGGAGACCGGTCGCGGTAACGGCATTCGCACTTACAATATCAACAACACTACCACTTATACCAATACCGATTTCACCAACAACTCACCGAACTGGAACCTGGCCAATCCCAACAAAGCGGCTGAAGATGCGCATTGGGGTGCCGAAATGACCTACGATTATTACAACCAGGTGCATAGCCGCAACAGCATTGATGGCAATGGTTATGCTTTGCTGAGTTATGTTCACTACAGCACTAATTATGTGAATGCTTTTTGGGACGGTACGCGCATGACCTACGGTGATGGAAATATCTCCCAGGGATTTTCCATCATGACCGGCCTCGATGTTTGCGGCCACGAGATCACGCATGGTCTCACCACGTTCACTGCCGGTCTTAACGGTGGTGAAGCCGGAGCCCTCAACGAAGGCTTCAGCGATATTTTCGGAACAACCATTGAGCGTTTTGCAAGGCCTAGCCAGTGGGACTGGATCATGGGAGCTGATATTACCACCAATGGTTTGGGAATTCGCACAATGTCGAATCCCAATTCATCTGCTTATCCCGGCCCTCAACCCGATACTTATATGGGAACGTACTGGGACCCTAACGGGGAGGTACACAATAATAATGGCCCATGTATATATTGGTATTACCTGCTTTGCCAGGGTGGCAGTGGAACTAACGATAACAACAATGCATACAATGTTACCGGCATCACGATGAATTCCGCGCGACGGATCGCATTCCGCGGGCT
>DATDFI010000069.1:0-6583 GCA_036522695.1 Bacteroidia bacterium
ATCATTACGAGCAATACATTTTGCTTTGCATCATCCACCGTCAATTTGAAAAGGCCGCACAATTGCTCAAAACAATTTTTGATCCCTGCATTGCGAAACGGCAGGATATCTTCGCTACGCGGGGAGCCCTCTCCTATGCCAAACTTTATTTAAGTACGGGTGACCACAAAAAGGCGCTGCACTACATCAACCTCGCGCGGGAGATCAATGAAAAAACCTTTTATTTGCCCTTCGACCTGCAGTTGCGTGTGCTCGAAAATATCTGCTTTTACAAAAAGGGGGAATATGATTTTGCGCAACAGCTTACCGTGCGCAATTTAAAATTCCTGCATTCCCAGGAAGCCGATAGTTCCCTGGATGATTACAAGCTTTTCTTCCGCATCCTTGCCGCCTTCATCAAGTGCGCTGAGGAGAAAAGGTCCTTGCCGGAGAAATTCAGGAAGGACCACGAACGCATCGGGATGCAATACCGGAATTTGTATTGCAACTTATTGCCGGAGCTGGAAAGATAACCCTACCCGGCAAATACTTCTGTCCCTTCCGAACAGTTCGCGCAGATATCGATCTCCTTCCTGGAGCGAAGGATCGCGGCCCGGAAATTCCTGTACGCCTCCCCGAACCATATCTCTCGAAGCGGATCTTTTTCGAGAGAACCAAGCCGGTGCCCGGCATCTTTATCGAAGCAGCAAGGCACCACTTTTCCGTCCCAGGTGATCACACAACTTTGCCACATCCTGCGGCAGTGATCTTCCATTTTGCTTTTCACACTCCAGGTGCCGTTCTTATTCTTTTTATAGCGTGAGTATTTTTCATTGGACGGGATAAGATCGTTCCCGTTCGCGTGATCGTAAACCTGCGCAGTTTTCAAACGCACTTCATCAACGCCCAATTCGGCCGCAAGCTTTTTCACTTCCTGCACCTGGTGCTCGTTATGCCCGATCACAAGAAACTGAAAGATGACATGTGGAGTTCTTGAGCCAAGCTTCTTTTTCCACGCTAAAATATTCTTTGTGCCGGTGATCACCTTTTCCAGCTCCCCTCCCACCCTGTATTGCTCATACACTGATTGCGTGGTGCCGTCAATAGAGATGATGAGCCGGTCAAGACCGGAACGAACGGTAAGCTCGGCTTGTTCCTCATCGAGGTAATGCGCATTGGTGGAAGTGGCTGTGTACATTTTTTGCCGGG
The DNA here is from genome assembly GCA_036522695.1 of Bacteroidia bacterium. Lineage (GTDB taxonomy): Bacteria > Bacteroidota > Bacteroidia > JADZBD01 > JADZBD01 > DATDFI01. The sequence goes on from DATDFI010000069.1 coordinate 1,189, forward strand.
AAGCAAAACGAACCATGTCCAGGAATTTGGGATTGAGGTAAGGTTCGCCCTGGAAATAAAAAGTGAGATAAAAGGTTTCCTTCGCAATGGAGCCGATCGTATCGCGAAAAAATTTTTCTTCCAGCATTCCCGTCTCCCGCGTGAAGGAACGTTTCCCGCTCGGGCATTCGGGACACCGCAGGTTGCAGGAGGTAGTGGGTTCGATGGCGATGCTCACAGGCATTCCCCATTGGTGGGGTTGGCGAACCATGCGCGAATAATAAAAACCCGCAGCGAGTTTCAACATATTGAGCCCTCTTCGGAATGTTAATTTGGAAAGCAGGTTGAGTTTATCGCGCACGAGTATAAAATTAGGGAATAATGAGGGAATAAGACAGCTCGAAAAATAAATAGGCCTGACCGGCTTTTATTCCGCTGGTTACGGGAAGCCGACCGTTTATGACACAAAACTGACCGGTGGTTACAAGCAATAAGCATCCATCACCCATTAAAGTAGATTGGCCAAAACATTTTTCAACCAAACTTTCTAGTTATGATAAATCGATTACATGCGATCAACGCAAAAATAATGCTCAGCGCCCTCGTGACGCTGACATTTATGATCTCAACTTTCAGTGCAAAGGCCACCTGCATCCTGGAGATAGATCCACCCCAGGTCACAGTTTGTATCGGGCAGCCTGTATTCTTCAATAATTTATCCTATGGACCCAATGGAAACCTGGACGCTTCCTGTTTCCCGAATTTCTCGTGGACGGCTCCCGGTTCAAACACGCCAAACTGGCTGGGACCTCAACTCAATAATAACAACGGGATCACCTACAATTCGGCAGGCACGTATTACGTCACACTCTACTCTGTGGATACACAAGGAAATATTTCCACCAATTCTGTAACTGCAACCGTAACCGTTATTGCCGGTCCTCCCTCTCCTGTGCTTAGTGTAACAACCAACCCGTTGTGCCCTGGCGACCCGGTAACATTCTCTTTCAACAGCGTGAATGGCAACCCGGTCAACACCTGGACATTTGATCCCGGTGACGGGAATGGACCATTTACAATAGGCGGCTGGCAAACAGGAACCACCTACTTCCAGGGATATGCTCTCCCGGGTCAGTACGTGGCTTCTCTTTGCGCAACAAACGAATGCGGGACCCTTTGCAATGCAATAACGGTCACGGTGGAGGCTGTTGATGCATCCTTTACTTACACTTCGGGATGTAATAAAGTGATCTTTACCCCGCATGTAAATAATTGCCCGAATTCGATCTCCAGCTATTCCTGGAATTTTGGCGACAATACAACTTATATTGGAGCGAACCCACCTAGTCATACTTATCCTTCTGCCGGAACTTACAATGTAACCCAAACCATCGTTACTACTTACAGCAATACGCCTGTAGTGTATTCCATTCCCGTTACTGTTATTGGTCCACCCAGTTCGGCCATAACCGGGGCCGCAGTGAACAATTGCGGGTATGGGACCATTACTTATACTTCGCCTTGCGTTACAGGGATACAATATACCTGGAGCGTGAGTACTGGAGGAACAGGCATGGTTTCCAATAACGGATGCCAATATGATGTTTCGTGGCCGGCTTTTAGCAGTGGAGGCACGATCACACTCACTGCATTCGACCCCATCTTCGACTGCAGCACCACAACCACGCTGGACATCCCCGGCTGTTGTCAACTGCAATCACATCCTATCCAGATAAACAACTGCACCTCTTCCTGGATCATCGCCAATTATGGGCCGTACATGAACGGGAATGTACTGACCGCGACAGGTATTGCAATGGACATAAATGGCATAATCACCATCGATGTTCCCATCATCTTTAAGAATTGTGACTATATGAATATCGGTCCCAATGCAAAATTCTATATTAACCCCAATCAATCGCTGGTATTCGACAATTGCCAGAACCGGAATAAATGCGAATACATGTGGGACGGAATTTATATTGCCGACAATACGGCCAGCCTGAAGATCGTGAACCATTGTGTTTTTCAGCAGGCACGTAACGTAGTAGTATCACAACTGGGCGGTCCCTTCACAGTGGAAGATTCAGAATTGAAGAATGATTATAAGGGAATTGTAGTGGGTGTTTCACTCACACCGGTTTCCGCTTCAGTGCGTAATACCGACATTGATATGCCGGGAACATTCCTTCCCGCCATTTCTCCTCCCCTTCCGTTCTTCATTACCAAAACGCTGGTCGGGGTAGAGATCGATCACGTTCCCGGTATCACCATTGGTGACGGGACGAATAATTCCTACGAGAACCACTTTGACAACATACATATTGGTGTACAGTCCAACAACTCCATCACCAAGGTTTATAATTGCAGGTTCACCAATATAGGCCAGCTCTTCATTGTTCCCAACAGCGGAACAGCGATCTATGCCCAGGGAGGAAACAATCTTTTTTACCAGCCATCCATCACCGTTGGCAGCACTCAAAACCAGGACGCCTGTAATTTCAACAATGTAAGGATAGGCCTCGATGCTAAAACAAACATGCACGTGAATTTCACAGGGAATAAACTGATCAACATCCGGTCTTTCGGGGTGAATATACAGGATTGCCCCAGCCGAAACTTGTTTGTGAACAGCAACCTGATCAACAATTCAAGTTCATCAACCTCCTTCGGTACAGGCATCGTTGTTAAAAATGTGCCGAGTGCAACGGTGATGATCTCGGACAATCATATTTTCCAGAGCAACGCGTCCGTGGCCAATATGACCGGCATCGGCATCCAGGTGATGAATAATGTGCTGGCTGCATCCACCGTAACGGTGATCGACAATAAGGTCACCCGGAATCAATATGGGATATGGGTACAGAACTTCGATAGCAAACTCCCGGTGGTCATCGGCAATAACAAGGTGACCTATATGAAGCCGGTGGCCAGTATCGGGAATGTAAATCATTTCGGGATTAATTTGCTGAATTGCGGTAATGCTCGTGTGGATTACAATGATGTAAGCAACACGATCACCTATATACCGAATGCTTCGGTGGAGCGGAGCCTGGTAGGAGTGAATTTTGACGGAAGCATCGGCAGTACCATCGTGCACAATAAACTCACCCGAATGGGAAGTGGCATCCAGGGAAGTAATGGCTGCAATCCAAGCACCCTGGGCTGCAACACCCTGGACCAATGTTATGATGGATTCTATTTTAACAATGCGGACATTGGTCAGCAGGTAACATACACCATCGGGAATACAACTTATATTGCAGAAACGGGGAATACCTGGACCAGCACAATAAATAAGGATATAGCCGGTTCCCTTACAGTTCTGACAAAGTGGTATTATAAAACCTACATCCCGAGCAATTCCTGCGCAAACGCGGTCCTGGTATTCAATAACAATAGTCCCTGCCATGGATATTTACGTGAAGAGGCGCCCGGGGATGAGAACACCAATGAAGACGATATCGAGCTGAAAATATATCCCAACCCTACCTCCGGGGAATTTTATATTGGCCTTAAAGGTTATGAGCTGGGTGCCGGTTGCTCGGTTGATGTATATGACATGACGGGTAACCTGGTAAAACACTTGAGCGACATCAGCAGTGAAACAGTGCAGTTGGATCTTGCCGATATGCCGGCAGGCATTTACCTGGTGAAGGTGAGTGATGGAACGCGTGTTGAAACAAAACCTGTCGTAAAGGAATAAAAGCCGAGATCTTCTTACCCAAAAAGGGGCCGTTCAAAAAGAATGGCCCCTTTTTTATTGGCATTGCCATCCATCGATATTCTCTTGTGCTGGCTCCACATGGTTCATAATTTTGTGAATAAGAATCTTTTCACTCTTCCAAAAACGGGAGGCGTGAAATCTATTTTTAGGACCGATGAAAAAAGTGTTGCGCGGCCTCTCTTTCTTCCTTTTATTCGCCATCCTCTGTTCCTGCGGGAACAGAATGACAATTGCAAAACAGCTGGGGAAAGTGAACCGCCCCGACAGCGCCACCATCCTCAAATACACGGAAAAGGAGCTGAAGATCATCTCGGGCCTCGACAGTATTTTCGCCTGCCGCGTGGAGAAGACATGTTTTAACGGCTGCGTGCTTATTGCGAAAAAAGGCCGCATCATTTACCGCAAGGCCATGGGATTTTCCGACCATCGCACAAAAAAGGAACTCGACCTCAACTCTTCCTTTCAGCTGGCATCCGCTTCCAAACCTTTTACCGCAACGGCAGTGCTCATGCTGGCAGAAGAAGGAAAATTAAAACTGGATGATACCCTGCAAAAATTCATCCCGAAATTTCCGTACAAAGGAATTACCGTGCGTATGCTGCTGTGCCACCGCTCGGGCCTGCCCAACTACATGTATTTTGCGAGCGATTATTTTCCCGGCTCCGATGCACCGTTGTCGAACGAGCAGGTCATCAACTGCATGATCAGCAACAAACCCGCGCGCCACGACCCACCCAATAAAAAATTCGAGTACTGCAATACCAATTACTGCCTGCTTGCTTCTATCATTGAAAAGGCTTCGGGCGTGAGGTATGCCGACTTTATACAGAAAAATATTTTCGATGCGTTGAACATGAAGAACAGTTTTGTGCTCGACCTGGTGAATGGAAAAAACGATCATCCGCATACGAAAGGATACGAGGGCAGCAAATGGAAGGATGCGGAAGTGAATATGCTGGACGGTGTGCTGGGTGATAAAAATATCTTTTCATCGGTATATGATATGTTCATTTTTGATCGCGCGCTTTACACCGGGAAATTGCTGAAGCCCTCCACGCTTGCCGAAGCCTATAAGGGATACAGCCACGAAAAGCCGGGCGCGAGGAATTACGGCCTGGGCTGGAGGCTGATGGAGAAACGCGGGGAACGCAAGATCATTTACCACAACGGCTGGTGGCACGGCTACAACAGTCTTTTTTTCCGGAGGCCCGATGACGAGACCGTGATCATTGTATTGTGCAACCACAACAACAAAAGCACTTACCAGGTGAAGGACATCCTGCAGGTACTGGATAACGACAGCACTTCTTCCGACCTCGAGAAAGAAGAATGATCAAAAAGAGCATACGCATTGAAAAGACGGCACGCTATTTTATCCTTGGCGATGCAGGCGCTTCGTCTGTCTGGTTCGTGTGCCATGGTTATGCGCAGCTCGCCTCTTATTTCATCAAAAATTTTGAGCCGCTCAACAATGGAGACAACATGATCGTTGCGCCAGAAGGACTTCATCGTTTTTACTGGCAGGGATACTCAGGTCGCGTGGTGGCCTCGTGGATGACGAAAGAAGACCGGCTGGATGATATAAATGATTACGTGAATTTTTTAGATGAGGTTCACAATGATGTGATGAAGGAGTTCAAAGGGAAAAAAGTAAAAGTGAACGTGCTGGGATTTTCCCAGGGTGTT
>DATDFI010000070.1:0-2260 GCA_036522695.1 Bacteroidia bacterium
CGCTTCAACAGTGGAATGCCAGGGATTGATCTCGATACAACCGAGATTGGCCAGGTAAAGCAAAGTGGCTTTATTTTCACAGAGGATATAATCTATTTTTCTTTCAACCGATTCCGAAAAGATTTTTTTACTCTTTACCCACGAAGGCGCTTCTCCACCGGCATTCTTCTGAAAAAAACCTTGATCCTTTACTCCGTTCGGATTTCTTTTCAGCGATTCAGGCCTTCCCTCAAGATATGGAAGAATGACATCGGCCATCCGGTCGTAATACGTTATCACATCTCCCTTTGTAAATCCTTCGCCCGGCCAAAAAACCTTTTGATTGTTGGTGGTCCTGAGTTTTATTCTTCCGAAAGTGAAGACACGGTCACTGCTTTCTTCCCCCGCCTCCTTCGCCTTACCTTTCATTTTTTCTTTCGTTCCCTTTTTTTTACGCGCGCGCTTCCCTTCCATCGCAACCTCACCGGGTATTTTATCCGTCCGCATCCGCAAAAAAATGGGATGACGCATTTTGCCGTCCCTCGTGATCTCCGAGTATTTAAGTTCACACACCCGTTCGGGCCTCACCCAGGTAACAGGAGTGTTCGTTCTTACTTTCTCTTTAAAGGGAGACCGGTCAACGATCAAAGGCTCCAGCACCCGGATCGTTTCCTTTAATGTTTCGTCATTAAATCCCGAACCTGTGTGGCCAACGTATACAAACTCATTCCCTTTCCACATGCCCAGCACCAGCGCCCCGAAATATTTTCTCGAGCCGGCAGGTTCTGTGAACCCCGCGATCACCGCTTCTATGGTTCTATGATGTTTGATCTTCAACCATTCGGATGTTCGGATTCCCGGCAAATATTCACTGTCTGCTTTTTTCGCGATGATGCCTTCCATTCCCATCTTCTCCGTCTCCCTGAAAAATGCAGTACCGCGCTCTTCGATATGATCGGCATAACGCACCACCTCGTTTTCCTTCAGCACCTTTTTCAAAAGCTCCTTACGCCCGAGCAAAGGCCGGGAACAAACATTTTCTCCTTTATAAAATAAAATATCGAAGGCATAATAACGAATGGGATGCTGGGTATCGCCAGGATAATTCTGCAGCAACTGAAAATCCGGTTTCCCGTTCTCATCCAGCACCACGATCTCTCCATCGAGAATTGCATCGAGTTTTAATCTTTGCAACTCCTGGACCACGATGGGATAAGACGCATTGAATGAATTACCATTCCGCGAGTAAAGCCGCACAGGCCTCGCTCCCGTTTCGGCTATGGCGCGGTAGCCGTCCCATTTCAATTCGTAGATCCAGTCCTTGTGATCGAAAGGCTTTTCGGCCTCGCGCGCAAGCATGGGAGGAATAAATTGCGTGAGTTTGCGCGATGAAGCTCTCGCCTTATAGTTCAGGCTTTTTTTTTTGAAGCCGGCCTGTTCGCCCTCAGCCAGCGATTGATCGGGGAGTTTTCGGGGGTCTCTTCCTCGCTGTTGTAGGAGTCAACGGCATATTCATCATTGTGCTTGATCAGCAGCCAGGCATTATCATCCTTACCGCGGAGTTTCACCAGTACGAATTCACCTTTCAGCTTTTTCCCGTTGAGGCGGAATTTCAGATTTCCCTTACGCAGGCCCTCGCGCAATTTCTTCTCCGCCACTTCTTTGCTTGAAACATCGGGGTCGGTGTAAGTACCTTCATCCCATATCTCTACGATGCCGGCCCCATAATTTCCCTCGGGAATGATGCCTTCAAAATTTTTATAATCGTAGGGATGATCTTCCACCATCATTGCCAAACGTTTGTCCCTGGGATCAAGCGAAGGGCCTTTGGGAACCGCCCAGCTCTTCAGCACCCCGTCCAGCTCAAGGCGAAAATCGTAATGCAGGTGTGAAGCCTTATGCCGCTGCACCACGAAGGCCAGTTTTGCAGCAGAAGATCTTACTTTGCCTTTTGGCTCGGCTGTTCTCCTGAAATTTCGCTTCCTTGTATACTGCTCGAGCGCCATGATCAGGATGCTTTTTTACGGGTGGTACCCAAACTCGCCTTAAGTTGCTGCATAAGGTCTTTGGTATCGCTGTGCACCACTTTAAGTTTAGGCGCTTTAATAGGCGTGCCTTTCGCCTTGGCTTTGATGAGTTTCATCAATTCGGCAGTGTAGGTGTCCTTGTACTCCTCGATCTTGAATTTCCCGCTGAGTTGGTTGATCAGCGAGACCGCCATCTGCAATTCATTCGCTTTAACGGTTGCTTTTTTCGGAAGATCGAGTTCTTCCGTTTTTCT
>DATDFI010000071.1:0-9889 GCA_036522695.1 Bacteroidia bacterium
TGGGGACACATTGCCGCCAATGTGGGAGGATGTCATGTGCCGCCTGTTCCCACTACTTTTGCCGGGCATGTGAGCGATCTTAAAAACTGGTTGAGGGTCCGCATAGGATGGCTCGATAATAATATCCCGGGCAATTCAAACAACTGTACATTAGGTTTAAATACACCAAGCGAAGCCAGGTTTGCATTCGCTTTTTTTCCTAACCCGGCCAGCGATCATATCACGATCGAGGTAAACGGAGGTGCCGGCAAGTCCTGGATCTCCTGCTATGATGTAGCAGGTAAAAGAATATTCGGGAAGCCGGCAGGGCCGGGGCAATTCGGCCTCGATGTTTCAACGTTAGATCCGGGGATCTATATTTTTTGCCTGGAAGATGGTAGTGGCAAACGGAGCTTCAAAAAGCTGGTAGTTGCCAGGTGAGCTCGCGAAAGCGGCAAACTTGTTTTGAGACGGAAGGCAGATCATGGTTCTACCTTGAGATCATGAATGAAAGTGCACCACCCGGTGCTAATCTTTGATCTTTATCCAAACCGGTGCATGGTCACTGGTCTTTTCCCAGCCGCGCACATGCCGGTCCACCCCGCCCGCGAGCAGTTTTCTTTTTAACCGGGCACTCAGCAGCAAGTGATCCATGCGTATGCCTGCATCGCGCGCAAAAGCATTGCGGAAATAATCCCAGTAGGTAAAGATCTTTTCTTTCGGATAAAGTTTTCGGATGGCATCGGTCCAGCCCGCATCAACTATCTTTTTATAAAGTGCTTTCGCTTCCGGGAAAAAAACCGCATCGCGCACCCAACGCTCGGGCTTGTACGCATCCAGGTCGGTGGGCACCACGTTGTAATCACCGAGCAGGACCACCGGCTTTTTTAACTTCAAAAGTTTTTTTGCTTTCACATCGAGCCGCTTCAGCCATGAAATTTTGTAATCGAACTTTGGCCCGGGCGCAGGATTCCCATTGGGTGCATACAGGCAGCAGATCAAGATCCCATTCACGGTCCCTTCTATGTAGCGGCTCTGTTCATCGTTGGGATCACCGGGAAGTCCGCGACCAACTTCATGCAATTCAAATTTATTTTTGGCGAGTATGGCCACCCCGTTCCAGCTTTTTTGTCCATGCCAAATGGCTTTGTAACCGGCTTCTTCAATAGCGCGCATCGGAAATTTATCATCGCTGGTTTTGAGTTCCTGCAGGCAAGCCACATCAGGCTGCGATTCACTGAGCCAGCGTAGCAGCACCGGCAACCGCCCGTTGATGCCGTTCACGTTATAGGTCGCGATCTTCATCTGTTAACAATTTACAAAACAAAGACCAATATGGCACCGGGTTTGCCTTTATACATTTCGCAATGCAATGATCCGCATCCGTATGCGGGAAATAAAAGGGCACTGCGGTAAATTATTTCGGTAACGTGGTAAAATTTCCTCAATGGAAGTAAAAGCAAGACGAACAAAACGGAACCTGCTTTTGAAAAAAGGTGACCATACGCGTTCGGTGGAAACTATTTTAAGCAGGGCGCCCCGATCCAAAATGCCGCAGCGGCTTGTGCCCATGCTCGCAACACTGGTTGATAGACCTTTTGATGAACCGGGCTGGGTGTATGAAGTGAAGTGGGATGGCTATCGTGCGTTGGCGTTTTGTAACGGTATGGACGTGAACCTGCTCTCGCGAAATGAAAAATCATTCAACGATAAATTTTACCCGCTCATTGAAGAACTTGAGAAGTGGGATGTTCGTGCCGTGGTAGATGGCGAGGTGGTGGTGCTCGATGAGAATGGAGTTTCCAGCTTTGGCGCTTTGCAGAATTGGCGCAGCGAGGCCGATGGGGAACTGGTCTTTTATGTGTTCGATGTATTGTGGTACGATGGAAAGGACCTGTTGGGAGTCCCGCTTACCGAGCGAAAAAAGGTACTGGAGGCCATTCTTCCTAAAGGCGGCAATATCCGGCTGAGCAATTATTTCGAAACATCCGCCACCGAATTTTTTGAGGCGGCAAAAAGGATCGGGCTCGAAGGTGTGATCGCCAAGCGTGCAAATAGCACATATCACCCGGGTGTGCGCACCAGGGAATGGCTGAAGATAAAAGCGAACAAGCGGCAGGAAATGGTGATAGGAGGTTTTACAGTGAATGATGACAGTGATAAATTATTCAGCGCTTTACTCGTGGGGACCTTTGAGAATGGGAAACTGGTTTACGCAGGCAAAGTGGGAACGGGCTTCAACCGCAAAATGCAGGCGGAGATGATGAAGTTGTTCAAGCCGCTTATTATTCAAAAACCTTCATTCACAACTACACCGGATATCAATAAACCCTCTCGTTTCCGTCCCGATCCACCGCACGCCACCGCCACATGGTTAAAACCACGGTTGGTTTGTGAAGTGAGTTACACCGAGATAACGAGTGATGGCATCTTACGCCACCCTTCGTTTGAAGGAATGCGGACCGATAAAAACGCAAAAGATGTTACGCTCGAAAGCGCAGAACCGCTGCCAGGTGCGCTGAGCGGGATCGAGGTGTCGGGTCAACCGCTTCTCAGCCGTGGGAAGAAAAGGGAGCGGAAAACATTTTTAAACCCACACGAGGAAACGCAGGTGCGGGAGGTCAATGGACATTCGCTCAAGTTCACCAACCTGAGTAAATATTATTGGCCAAAGGAAAGGATCACCAAACGCGAGCTGCTCAACTATTATTACCGGGTAGCGCCTTATATTTTACCTTACCTAAAGGACAGGCCGCAGTCCATGCTGCGTCACCCGGAAGGAATTACAGGCTTCAGCTTTTATTATAAGAACGTTAAAGGAAAAGCACCTTCCTGGATCGAAACGTATAAATATTACAGCGAAGCAGATCGTGACGAGAAAGAATACCTGGTGGCGAAGGACGATGCGAGTTTGCTTTACATGGTTTCGCTCGGTTGCATTGAAATGAATCCCTGGAGCAGTCGCGTGCAAAGCGAGGATCGCCCCGATTGGTGCATCATCGATCTCGATCCCGGGAAGCAAACCACTTTTGCGCAGGTCATTCAAACTGCACAGGTCACTCATGAGATCCTTGATGATTTCAAAATCCCCTCTTACCCTAAAACGAGCGGCTCCACAGGAATTCATATTTATATCCCGCTTGGTGCGAAGTACACGTATGAGCAATCCAAAGAATTTGCGCGTGTCATTGCGCGGATGGTGAACGAGGCGCTGCCTGCGTTTACAAGTATTGAACGGGCGGTGAAGGACCGGAACGGGAAACTGTATGTTGACTTTTTGCAGAACCGTCCGCAGGCTACGGTATCAGCGCCTTATTCGGTGCGGCCTAAACCGGGTGCGCCTGTTTCCATGCCATTACATTGGGATGAGGTGAAAAAGGGTTTGAAAATGACCGATTTCAATATTCACAATGCGCTGGAGCGGATAAAAAGCGAAGGCGATCTTTTTAAACCGGTGCTCGGCAAGGGAACGGACCTTGAGCGTTTTGTAAAGCAGGTTTCCAAATAGCACAGCAGTTAACCGTTCCATGCTGTGCATTTTCATATTATTTTATTAGCTTCGCTCTACACCAAAACCTATTCTCTTATGATCGCTGTATTGCTTCGGGGTCATTTCGAACCCGCTATTCTCATTGGCGTTTTTGCTTTTTTGGGCATCATTATTTTCCTGGCTGTTTATTTCAATAAAGCGGCAAGGATCAAGCGCAAATTAAAAAACTCGCCCCGCAGGGGAGTTGGCGAGGTGCAGGAAGGTGAGATTGTGAAGGTAGCGGGGCAGATCGCGCCAGTGGGCCGTACGCTCACCGCACCGCTCTCGGGCCGTTCGTGTGTGTATTACCATGTAAAAGTGGAGCAGTATAAGCGAAGGGGCAGGAGCTCCCATTGGGAAGTGATCATAAGCGAGGAGGTGAAAGGCGATGTGGTATTGAAGGACGGCAGCAGTTATGCCCTGGTGGATACGAGCGGGAAGCTGATGAGCCACCTGGTGCCCGATAAAAAATTCAATTCGGGTTTTATGAAAGATGCGGATCACATTTTACAGGCTTACTTAAGCAAGCACGGTGTGAACAGCACCAATTGGCTGGGCATGAATAAAACGCTCCGGTTCAACGAGGGTGTGCTCGAGCCCGGTGAAACGGTTGCAGCATACGGAAAAGCTTCATGGAAAAGAAAAGGACAAACCACGCACAATGTTTCTATTGAGAAGTTCCTGTTCATCACCACCACAGATACGAATGAAGCGGTGTACCTCACCGATGAGCCCTCGGTGATGAATTAAAACCATGAAGCTTGCAATACTTCTATATTACCACAGCCGTGGCGCCAACCTTCCGCCTGAATTGGTAATGGTCATCTTCCTGGTCGTTGTTGGAATTGCCATTTATAATTTCCTGTTCAGCAAAGCGGCAGTGATCCGCAGGAAATTGCGCGAGAGTGAGGGCAGGCGTATTTCATCGGTAAAGGACGGAGAGGTGGCGAAAGTAGTTGGCCGCGTGGTCTTTCCCGGCCGCACGCTTTCTGCCCCGCTGTCTAAACGCAAATGTTCTTATTTCCACGTGCTGGTAGAAGTGCACCACGGGAAAGGCGGGTGGCAAACCCTCATTGAAGAGGAAAAAGCAGGGGATGTGGTTTTGCAGGATGGCAAATATTATGCGGTCGTTCAAACCGGGAAGGTGAATACGTTTCTTGTTGCGGATAAGGAATATTCTTCAGGGACTTTTAACGATGCGAGCGAGGTGCTGGAAAAATATTTGGGCACACACGGGCAGCGCAGTACGGACTTCCTCGGGTTCAATCGCAGTTTGCGTTATAAAGAAGGAGTGCTGGAAAAAAATGAAGTAGCGGCCGTGCTCGGGAAAGCGCGCTGGGCTAACAAGTGGGATTCCCGCCTCAACATTCCTGCCGAAAAAGTGCTCATCCTCGAGCCGAGCGATACCGAACCGGTGTACATGAGCGATGCCGAAGAGGCCACCTCAGCACAACCTTGACGGGTAGAATTCACCCAAAGTGTTTTTTGCGACCGCTCAAACGATCATACCTGCACCAACCGTCACATTGGTGGCTTCATCAATCAGTATCAGGCTCCCCGTGATGCGGTTGCGTTTATAAGGATCAATGAACAAAGGAGCGGTGGTGCGCAAAGTGATCTTCGCAATTTCATTCAGCCCCACGTTTTTATCATCCTCCACTTTTTCAATGGTGCTGATGTTCACTTTGTACTGTATCTCTTTTACTACGCATCGCACATCCCTGGTGGTATGTTTAAGGAAATATTTTCCATTGAGCTGCAGTTTTTTTTCGTTGAGCCAGCAGATCATCACTTCCACATCCTGGGTGGATTGAGGAACGTTATCCGTTTTCACGATCATATCCCCGCGCGAAATATCGATCTCGTCCTCGAGGGTGATGGTCACGCTTTGCGGGGCGAAGGCTTCCTCCAGCTCGGCAGTTCCCGCATGAATGGATTTTATTTTAGAAGCAAAGCCATTAGGAAGAACGGTGACGCTATCTCCTTTTTTCAGAACTCCTCCCGCCAGTCTTCCCGCGTAGCCGCGAAAATCATGGTGTTCATTGCTCATGGGGCGGACCACATACTGCACAGGGAAACGCGCATCCACGTGGTTCACGTCATTGGCGATATGGATATGCTCGAGCAGGCTAAGCAGGGTGGGACCGGTATACCATTTCATTTTTGTGGACGCGTCCACAACATTATCTCCATTAAGTGCACTAATGGGAATAAAACGCACATCGTTTATCTCGAGCCGTGAAGCGAAAGCTTCGAAATCCTTTTTGATCCCTTCGAAAACATTTTGTGCGTGATCAACAAGGTCCATTTTGTTCACGCAGAGGATCACGTGCGGGATGCCGAGCAGTGATGCAATGTAGGCGTGGCGCATGGTTTGTTCGATCACTCCTTTGCGCGCATCCACCAGTATGATGGCCACGTTGGCCGTAGAAGCGCCCGTCACCATGTTGCGTGTGTACTGGATGTGGCCGGGGGTATCAGCAATGATGAATTTGCGTTTAGGCGTTGCGAAATAGCGGTAGGCCACATCGATGGTGATGCCCTGTTCGCGTTCTGCGCGCAGGCCATCGGTGAGCAGGGCAAGGTTCACGTATTCTTCCCCGCGTTTTTCGCTGGTGGCCTTGATCGATTCATACTGGTCCTCGAAAATCGATTTCGAATCATAGAGCAACCGACCTATGAGTGTGCTTTTGCCATCATCAACACTGCCGGCCGTTGTAAGGCGCAGCAATTCCATGTCGAGGTAAGCGCTGGTTGAAAAAATTTCTTGTTCCTGTGTCATTGTTTTCATTTGGTATCAAATCAACAATTAAAAATATCCTGCCTTCTTCCTGTCTTCCATGGCTGCTTCCGAACGCTTGTCATCGATGCGGCTCCCTCTTTCGGTAACACGTGTGCTGGCCACTTCCTGTACGATCTCCTCCAGCGTATTTGCTTTGGACAGCACCGCTCCTGTACAGGTCATGTCACCGATGGTGCGGAAACGAACGGTCATCTTCTCTGCTTTCTCTGTTGGTTTAAGTTTCATAAAGTCGGAATGCGCATAGATCACCCCATCGCGCAAAAAGCATTCGCGCTCATGTGTGAAATAAATGGAAGGGATCTCGATATCCTCCTTCAAAATGTATTGCCATACATCCATCTCGGTCCAGTTGCTGATCGGGAACACACGGAAGTGTTCTCCTATGTTTTTTTTCCCGTTGAATAAATTCCAAAGCTCCGGCCTCTGGTTCTTCGGGTCCCACTGCCCGAATTCATCACGGTGCGAGAAAAAACGCTCTTTTGCTCTTGCTTTTTCTTCATCACGCCTCGCTCCCCCGATGCAGGCATCGAATTTGTATTTCTCGATCGTATCGAGGAGCGTAACCGTTTGTAAAGTATTTCTACTGGCATTGTATCCCTTTTCTTCGGCCACGCGCCCGGTATCAATGCTTTCCTGCACCGAGCCCACAATAAGCTGAACCCCATGTTTTTTTACCAGTTCATCACGGAACACCAGCGTTTCGGGAAAATTGTGGCCGGTATCCACGTGTACGAGCGGGAAGGGCACTTTTGCGGGAAAAAAAGCCTTGCGCGCGAGGTGAAAGCAAACAATGCTGTCCTTCCCTCCCGAAAATAATAATGCGGGCCGCTCGAATTGCGCAGCCACTTCGCGTATCACGTACATGCTCTCGCTTTCCAGTTCTTCGAGGTGTTTCATGCTGTAATTTTTCATATCCTGTTTTCTAAAAACCCGGTGATCAGTTGAACGCCCTGTTCAACACTTTGCTTACTCGTATCAATCGTGATGTCGGGGTGGGCCGGGATATCGAAAGGGGCATTTACGCCCGTAAGATCTTTGATCTCTCCTTTTCTCGCCTTGGCATACAACCCTTTTACATCACGCTGTTCACATATTTCTAATGGCGTGTTCACGAATATCTCCACGAAATCATCTTTACCTATAATGTCCTTCGCCACCTGCCTGATCTCCTCCGTTGGACTCACAAAGCAGCAAATGGTGACGATCCCGCAATGCACGAAAAGTTTCGCCACTTCCGCTATCCTCCGGATGTTCTCTTTCCTATCGGCCCCGCTGAAACCTAAATTATTATTGATCCCGCTGCGGATGTTGTCCCCGTCCAGCACCTGGGTCAGTACTCCCTTTGCGTTCAATTCCTTTTCCAGAGCAATGGCGATAGTGGTCTTTCCCGAGCCGCTCAGGCCGGTCATCCACAGGGCAATACCTTTTTGGCCAAGGAACTCTTCCTTGTCTACCCGTGCCAGGATCTTATCGGTCGGAAAAATATTAGTGTTCATTTCAGTAAAATAAAAAAGGCCTTTCATCGTGGAAAGACCTTTAAAGATTGAATGGTTTATAAAGAAGTCCTTCCACTGTTCAATAACAACACATCATGCAGCAGCAGCTGTACAATACGGTTGAGCAGAAGAGGACTTTTGATTTCATTGTCCGCAAAAGTAATACGTTTTTCCAAAACCGCAAATTTCTTTTTGCTCCTGCACACTCTTAAATCCCGAAACAGGTAAATTAAGTATTTTTGGTGTTCATGAAAGCCTCGGCACTCCCGGATATTTCTAAAATTCCCACTATCGACCAGGTGGGCGTGGAAGAGCGCGTGGCCCGTTTTTGTACCCGCAGCATAAAAAAGGGAGCAAAAATGCAGGCGCTCAAAATGACACTCAGCATGATCGACCTCACTACGCTCGAGGGAAAAGATACGGAGGGCAAGGTGAAACAGATGTGTTACAAGGCCGCCCACCTGCATGATCCTATTGACGGGCTCCCCACTGTTGCAGCGGTTTGTGTTTACCCCACCCTGGTTGCGGTTGCGAAAAGGGCTTTGAGAGGAACTTCTGTTAAAGTGGCTTCGGTGGCTACGGCTTTTCCCAGCGGGCAGTCCACGCACGATGTAAAGATCAACGATACGAAGTTTGCCGTAGAGAATGGGGCCGATGAAGTGGATATGGTGATCTCGCGCGGGGAATTTTTAGCGGGGAATTACTCATTCGTGTTCGATGAGATAGCTGCTGTGAAAGAAGCCTGCGGCAAGGCACGGTTAAAAGTTATTCTCGAAACGGGCGAATTGTCAACACTCGATAATGTGCGTAAGGCAAGCGATATCGCTATTGCTGCCGGTGCCGATTTCATTAAAACATCCACGGGTAAAGTTCAGCCTGCAGCCACTATGCCTGTTACGCTGGTGATGCTCGAGGCCATACGGGATCATTATTATAAGACGGGACAAATGGTGGGGATGAAGCCTGCCGGTGGAATTTCCACTTCAAAGGTGGCGATCAACTACCTGGTGATGGTAAAGGAAACTTTAGGTGATGCATGGCTCAGCAATGAATGGTTCCGCTTTGGAGCGAGCAGCCTGGCCAATGATGTGTTGCTGCAGATCGCGAAGGAAAAAAGCGGGGTGTACCAGTCAGGAGATTATTTTTCGAAAGATTAGGAAATGGGAAAGACAAAAGATAAAAGAGAAGCCTGGCCATACGCTCCCGCACCCGAGGACACCAGGCATATTTCCCTCCAAAAGAGATATGAATTGTTCATAGGTGGGAAATTTGTGAAACCCAGGAGTGGAAAATATTTTTCCACCATTAACCCGGCAACTGAAGAGAAGCTGGCTGATGTGGCGGAGGCGGACGAGCGGGATGTGGATGCAGCGGTAAGAGCAGCCCGGAAAGCCTACAATAAGGTATGGAGTAAAATGCCCGGGGCCGAGCGCGGGAAATATATTTACCGCATCGCACGTATGTTGCAGGAGCGCGCCCGCGAGTTTGCCGTGATCGAAAGTCTTGATGGAGGCAAATCCATTCGGGAGTCCCGGGATATAGACGTGCCGCTGGCTGCCAACCACTTTTTCTATTATGCCGGCTGGGCCGATAAATTGAATTACGCCTTCCCGGGTAAAAAACCGCAGCCGCTCGGTGTGGCAGGACAGATCATCCCCTGGAATTTTCCCTTGCTCATGGCTGCGTGGAAGATCGCTCCAGCCCTCGCTACCGGGAATACAGTGGTGCTCAAGCCTGCCGAAACAACACCGCTCACCGCACTAAAGCTTGCTGAACTCATTGCTGAAAGCGGTTTGCCCGATGGGGTAGTGAATATCGTTACAGGAGCCGGCCGTACGGGAGCCGCTATCGTAAATCACCCGGATGTAAATAAGATCGCTTTCACCGGTTCTACTGAAATTGGCAAACTCATCCAAAAAGCGATAGCGGGAACGAATAAGAAGATCACGCTCGAACTCGGTGGTAAAGCGGCTAACATCATTTTTGAAGATGCGCCTATCGACCAGGCCGTAGAAGGAATTGTGAACGGCATCTTTTTCAACCAGGGCCATGTGTGTTGTGCGGGTTCGCGTTTGTTTGTCC